>NZ_JBEPMN010000040.1:0-1073 GCF_040545755.1 Aquamicrobium ahrensii | reverse complement strand
TCGAGGCCATGCGGCTTTTCCGGCGAGGCCGGAACGCGGGTGACGACAAACTTCACCCAATAGCCGCCTTTGGGATCGACAAAGAGCATCTGTCCATCAAGGTCCAGAAGTGTGTCCAAGCCCAGATCACGATCCGCGCTCACTTCTTTCTCCTATCAGTCAATGATAGGAAGTGCAAGCTCTCATCCGGCTTTCTCGGGTTCAAGAGTTCGTCGAACACATCGCCGAACCAACGCTCGAACACTTCAATCTCGGCCTTGGTGACAGGAACATGCTCGGGCCAATCATCGGAGACACGCATCCTCTGCCCATTCGGTGTAAGAAGCGGCGCGTCGCCGGCTCGCGCCCGACCGTCCAGCGCTGGCTCGTCCAGATAATCGTATAGATTGTCGGGAAGCGGCTCGGGGATCGACTGTCGCGGTCGCCCTTTGCGGGCGTTGCGGAGTTCTGCGCACATGGAATCCTCCTTGGTTCTGGTGGACTCCGGGGCACTCAAGGCCCCGGAATTAAGCGAACCATGGAGGGGGATTGGCGGCCTGTAGCGTGCCGTATTTGCTTCTATGCGCCGGCGGCACCCCTGCGGATCAGGCCTGTGGCGAGTTTGGGGTATTTTCTGTCTGACTGCTTGTGGCTGCCCAAGCTGGGAAAGCGGCTGTTCAGGGGGTGTGAAGAGTTTCAGGCGTTGGCAGACGCGCAAAAGTTCCTGAGTAAGGAACCTGCGGGCCACAAAGCGATGGCTAAGGGGATTTCGAATTTCGGCCGGTGTCGGCGATGATTCGACCGTCGTCGGGAAGCACCACGATGGATGCGGACAGACCGCTTCGTTGCCCTGCGGCGCGGTGCTGTCGGCTCGGTACGCGGTTGGGTGCGGCTCAGCCTAGCTCGATGATCACCATAAGCATGCCTAGTCCCATTGCCGGAGGCAGATGGCCTCCGGCCGATGTCTGGACCACGTCATGCCGGGTCATGCGCGTTCTTCTGTGATTTTTCATGGAATGAGGACCCTGTTTAAGGGGTGATTTTCGTCCAAACGGGACCCCTTAACGTGGGGTCATCAAGATGCCTCCGGTTTG
>NZ_JBEPMN010000039.1:0-1263 GCF_040545755.1 Aquamicrobium ahrensii | reverse complement strand
TGAGGTGGTCCCGGTTTCCGAGACAGGGGCATAAGGTGGATCGACCGATGAAAAGGACGATCCAGCATGAAGACACGCAGACGGTTCTCGGCCGAGTTCAAGGCCAAGGTTGCGCTTGAGGCGATCCGCGGCGAGCGGACGATTTCGGAACTGGCGACGAAGCACCAGCTTCATCCCAACCAGATCACCCAGTGGAAACGGCAGGCCATTGAGAACCTGGCCAAGGCGTTCGACGACAAGGCAGCGGATGCACAGGTCGGCCGGGAGGCCGAGGTGACGAAACTGCACGCCAAGATCGGCCAACTCGTCGTTGAGCGGGATTTTTTGGCCAAAGCCTTCGATCGCTGAGCCTGGATCGGAGGAGAATGATGATTGATCCCGATCACAACCGGCTCTCGATCTGCCGCCAGTGCGAACTGGTCTCGATCTCGCGGGCGTCGTTCTATCGACAGCCTGCCGGCGAGAGCCCGGAGAACCTCGAACTGATGCGCATCATCGACGAGGCCTTCATGGAAATGCCCTGGTATGGCTCCAGGCAGATGGCGCGGCACCTACGGCGTCAAGGTTGGTGCGTCGGCCGCAAGCGGGTCCGGCGGCTGATGCGCAAGATCGGTCTGTCGCCGATCTACCAGGCTCCGAAGACCAGCGAGCCGCATCCGCAGCACCGCATCTATCCTTACCTGCTGCGGCATCTGGCGATCGAGCGGCCCAATCACGTCTGGTGTGCGGATGTGACTTACATTCCGATGCGGCGCGGCTTCCTCTACTTCGTCGCCATCATGGACTGGTTCAGCCGCAAGGTGCTGGCCTGGCGGCTGTCGAACACGATGGATGCCGACTTCTGCGTTGCCGCGCTCGAGGAGGCGATTGCCCGCCACGGCAGGCCCGACATCTTCAACACCGACCAGGGATCGCAGTTCACCAGCTTCGCCTTCACCACGACGTTGAAGGATGCCGGCATCCGCATCTCCATGGACGGGCGCGGCCGCTGGATGGACAACGTCTTCATCGAGCGGCTGTGGCGCAGTCTCAAATACGAGTGCGTCTTCCTCAATGCCTTCGAGACCGGCAGCGAGGCGCGCAGCGGCATCGGCTCCTGGATCGACTACTACAACCAGCGACGCCCACACTCGACCTTTGGCGGCAGGACACCCGACGAGGTCTATGCTACGGCACAAATGACGGAGCAATTGGCGGCGTAGAAACCAACCCGATCCACCTTAGCCAAGCCGCCAAGCTGTCTCACCAGACGGGTCCACCTCA
>NZ_JBEPMN010000038.1:0-1271 GCF_040545755.1 Aquamicrobium ahrensii | reverse complement strand
CTGGCCTGACCCCATGGGGTGGTCCGGTTTCAGTCTTAATGCATGATGGGCTTTTGGGCCATTGTCTGGGCAGATGATGGCGCTGACCCGCGTGGTGGCGCAGGCCAGATAGTGGCCTCTGGTGCCGGCGGTTTATATCCGAGCGATGAGTGCGGCCGCTCGGTGTTATAGTAGCGCCGCCATGCCTCAATGATGACCTTGGCCTCGGCGAGGCTGTAGAAGATCTCACCGTTGAGCAGTTCGTCGCGAAGCTTCGAGTTGAAGCTCTCGCAATAGCCGTTCTCCCAAGGGCTGCCCGGCTCGATGAACGCGGTCTTTGCGCCGACGGCCACGATCCACTCCCGCACGGCCTTGGCGATGAACTCCGGGCCATTGTCGGAACGAACATGGCCCGGCACGCCGCGCAGAATGAACAGGTCCGACAGAACGTCGATGACGTCGGTCGAGTTGAGCTTGCGACCAATCCGGATCGCCAGGCACTCCCGAGTGAACTCGTCGATGATGTTGAGCATGCGGAACTTTCTGCCATCGTGGGTCCGGCCCTCGACGAAGTCATAGGACCAGACATGGTTTGGATGCTCGGGCCGAAGCCGGATGCACGATCCGTCATTCAGCCAGAGCCGGCCTTTCTTCGGTTGCTTCTGGGGAACCTTCAGCCCCTCCCGCCGCCAGATGCGCTCGACGCGTTTGGCGTTGACCGTCCATCCCTCCGACCGCAGCATCGCCGTGATCCGGCGATAGCCATAGCGGCCATACCGGGAAGCGAGCCGGATGATGTCGGCGGTCAACGCCTCTTCATCTGCACGGCCGCAAGGCTTCTTGCGCTGGGTCGAGCGATGCTGGCCGAGAACCTTGCAGGCAAACCGCTCCGAGACGGAGAACTTTGCCACGACATGGGCAACGCAGCGACGACGACGGGCGGGGCTCAATAGTTTCCCGAGGCAGCCTCTTTCAGGATCAGCTTCTCGAGCGTCAGGTCCGACACAGCCTTGCGCAGCCGGTCGTTCTCTTTCTCCAGCTCCTTCAGCCGCTTCACCTGGTCACCCTTCAGGCCGCCGAACTCCTTGCGCCAGCGATAATACGTGAACGGGGTCACGCCGATCGTGCGAACCGCTTCGCCGACCGAACGGCCCTGTGATAACAGAACATCGACCTGGCGCAGCTTCGCGACGATCTCTTCGGGCTTATGCTTCTTCTGGGGCATTCCAACGTCCTCTCCAACGGCTCAATAGCCTACTTCAGGGAGGACCACTTTTCAGGGGGCAGACCAG
>NZ_JBEPMN010000037.1:0-1338 GCF_040545755.1 Aquamicrobium ahrensii | reverse complement strand
GGAAGCGGGGCGTGCGATCGGGCAAGCCCATGCGGCGTTCGTGAAGTGGCGCATGACGCCGGCCCCGCGGCGGGGCGAGCTGGTGCGGCTGCTGGGCGAGGAGCTGCGCGCCCACAAGGAGGCGCTCGGCCGGCTGGTGTCGATCGAGGTCGGCAAGATCCCGTCCGAGGGACTGGGCGAGGTGCAGGAGATGATCGACATCTGCGACTTCGCGGTCGGGCTGTCGCGGCAGCTCTACGGTCTGACCATCGCCACCGAGCGCCCCGGCCACCGCATGATGGAGACCTGGCACCCGCTGGGCGTGGTCGGCGTGATCTCGGCCTTCAACTTCCCCGTGGCGGTGTGGTCGTGGAATGCGGCGCTGGCCTTGGTGTGCGGCGACGCCGTGGTGTGGAAGCCGTCGGAGAAGACGCCGCTGACCGCGCTTGCCTGCGAAGCGATCTTCGCGCGCGCGGTGAAGCGCTTCGGGGCGGATGCGCCGGAAGGGCTGCTCAAGGTGCTGATCGGCGGGGCCGATGTCGGCGAGGCGCTGGTCGATCATCCGCAAGTGCCGCTGGTGTCGGCGACCGGCTCGACTCGCATGGGCCGCGCGGTCGGCCCGCGCCTGGCCGGCCGCTTCGCCCGCGCCATCCTGGAGCTTGGCGGCAACAATGCCGGCGTCGTGTGCCCGTCGGCCGATCTCGACATGGCGCTGCGCGCCATCGCCTTCGGGGCGATGGGCACGGCCGGCCAGCGCTGCACGACGCTGCGGCGTCTGTTCGTGCATGAAAGCGTCTACGACGCCATCGTGCCGCGGCTGAAGAAGGCCTATGAGAGCGTTTCGGTCGGCAACCCGCTGGAGGGCAAGGCGCTGGTCGGGCCGCTGATCGACGAAACCGCCTTCGACAATATGCAAAAGGCGCTGGAAGCGGCGAAGGCGGCCGGCGGCGCGGTCACCGGCGGGGCGCGCGTCGAGACCGGCCATGCCGAGGCTTATTATGTGCGCCCGGCCATCGTTGAAATGCCGGCCCATGCCGGCCCGGTGCTGGAGGAGACCTTCGCGCCGATCCTCTATGTGATGAAATATGCCGACTTCGACGAGGCGCTCGCCCAGCACAATGCGGTGGGGGCGGGGCTGTCGTCGTCGATCTTCACGCGCGACCTTCAGGAGGCGGAGCGCTTCCTGTCGGCGGAGGGCTCGGACTGCGGCATCGCCAATGTCAACATCGGCACCTCGGGCGCGGAGATCGGCGGGGCGTTCGGCGGCGAGAAGGAGACCGGCGGCGGGCGCGAGAGCGGCTCCGACGCCTGGAAGGCCTATATGCGCCGCGCCACCAACACCATCAACTACTCCAAAGA
>NZ_JBEPMN010000036.1:0-1509 GCF_040545755.1 Aquamicrobium ahrensii | reverse complement strand
GGAGCTGCACGAGCAGGTGTGCCGGCTGGCCAATGTGATGAAGAAGCACGGCGTGCAAAAGGGCGACCGGGTCACCATCTACATGCCGATGATCCCGGAGGCGGCCTTTGCGATGCTGGCCTGCGCGCGCATCGGGGCGGTGCATTCGGTCGTGTTCGGCGGCTTTTCGCCCGACGCGCTGGGCGGGCGCATCGTCGACTGCGAATCGACCTTCGTCATCACGGCCGATGAGGGGCTGCGCGGCGGGCGCGCCATTCCGCTGAAGGCGAACACCGACAAGGCTATCGACATCGCGGCGAAGAACCATGTCCTGGTGAAGAACGTGCTGGTGGTGCGCCGCACCGGCGGCGCGGTCGGCTGGGCGCGCGGCCGCGACCTGTGGTACGACGAAGAGCTGGCCTCGGTGGGGGCGGACTGCGCGCCGGAGCAGATGAATGCGGAGGATGCGCTGTTCATCCTCTACACGTCCGGCTCCACCGGCAAGCCGAAGGGGGTTTTGCACACCAGCGGCGGCTATCTGGTCTACGCCGCGCTGACCCACCAGCATGTGTTCGACTACCATGACGGCGACGTCTACTGGTGCACGGCCGATGTGGGCTGGGTGACGGGCCATTCCTACATCGTCTACGGGCCGCTGGCCAACGGGGCGACGACGCTGATGTTCGAGGGCGTGCCCAACTATCCCGATCAGGGCCGCTTCTGGGATGTGGTGGACAAGCACCAGGTCAACATCTTCTACACCGCCCCCACCGCCATCCGCGCGCTGATGGGGGCGGGCGACGAGTTCGTGAAGCGCGCCTCGCGCAAGTCGCTGCGGGTGCTGGGCTCGGTCGGCGAGCCGATCAACCCGGAGGCGTGGGAGTGGTACTACACTGTGGTTGGCGAGGGCCGCTGCCCGGTCGTCGACACCTGGTGGCAGACGGAGACCGGCGGCATCCTGATCTCGCCGCTGCCGGGGGCCACCGACCTCAAGCCCGGCTCGGCCACGCGGCCCTTCTTCGGGGTGCGGCCGCAGCTGGTCGACAATGAGGGCAATGTGCTGGAGGGGGTTGCCGACGGCAATCTGTGCATCGCCGATTCGTGGCCGGGCCAGATGCGCACGGTCTATGGCGACCACAAGCGCTTCATCGAGACCTATTTCTCGCAATATCCGGGCCGCTACTTCACCGGCGACGGCTGCCGGCGCGACGCCGACGGCTATTACTGGATCACGGGCCGTGTGGACGACGTGCTCAACGTGTCGGGCCACCGCATGGGCACGGCGGAGGTGGAGTCGGCGCTGGTGGCGCACGACAAGGTGTCGGAGGCGGCGGTGGTCGGCTATCCGCACGACGTCAAGGGCCAGGGCATCTACTGCTATGTGACGCTGATGGACGGCGAGGCGCCGGACGAGGAATTGCGCAAGGAGCTCGTCGCCCATGTGCGCAAGGAGATCGGGCCGATCGCCTCGCCCGACAAGATCCAGTTCACGCCGGGCCTGCCCAAGACGCGCTCGGGCAAGATCATGCG
>NZ_JBEPMN010000035.1:0-1741 GCF_040545755.1 Aquamicrobium ahrensii | reverse complement strand
ACGCTCTTCGTGTCCCGGTCAAAGCGCCTTTTGGAGTTCTGGCAGGATGGTGAAGAGGTCGCCGACGATGCCGTAGTCGGCGACCTGGAAGATGGGGGCTTCCTCGTCCTTGTTGATGGCGACGATGACCTTGGAGTCCTTCATGCCGGCGAGGTGCTGGATGGCTCCGGAGATGCCGCAGGCGATGTAGAGGTCGGGGGCGACCACCTTGCCGGTCTGGCCGACCTGCCAGTCGTTGGGGGCGTAGCCGGCGTCGACCGCCGCGCGGCTTGCGCCGACTGCCGCCCCCAGCTTGTCGGCCAGCGGCAGGATCACCTCCTGGAACTTCTCGGCGGAGCCGAGCGCGCGCCCGCCCGAGATGATGATCCTCGCCGAGGTCAGCTCCGGACGGTCGCTTTCCGACAGCCTGTTCTCCACGAAGGAAGACACGCCCGGATCGGCGGCGGCCGCCACCGTCTCGATTGCCGCCGAACCGCCCTCGGGGGCGGCCTGGAAGGAGGCCGTGCGCACGGTGACGACCTTCCTTGCGTCTGTCGACTGCACCGTCTGGATGGCGTTGCCGGCATAGATGGGGCGCTTGAAGGTGTCGGGCGACACCACCTCGATGATCTCCGAGACCTGCGCCACGTCGAGCAGGGCGGCGACGCGCGGGGCGACGTTCTTGCCCGACGAGGTCGCCGGGGCGACGATGGTGTCGTAGTCGCCGGCCATGCTGACGATCAGCGCCGCGAAGGGTTCGGCCAGACGCTCGGCCAGCTCGTCGGCCCCGGCCAGCAGCACCTTGCGCACGCCCTTGAGCCTGGCGGCGGCCTCAGCGGCCGCGCCGGCGTCCTTGCCGGCGACGAGGATGTCGACGTCCGCGCCGATCTGGAGCGCGGCCGAAAGCGCCTTGGCGGTCTGGTCCGACAGCGTGGCGTTGTCATGTTCGGCGATAAGAAGAATTGCCATGTTCGTGTTTCCTGCTTCATCTGGCGCCCGATTTGCGGTCAGGGCGCAGCGAAAATGGTGTCGTTCGAGAACCGGAGCGCAGCGCAGCTCAGTACGCCAGCGCCGCAAGCGCAAGACAGCGTCATGTGCGGCCCGCCCTCACCTCAGTTCCCTAGAGGACGCCGGCCTCGTTCTTCAGCTTGTCGACCAGCTCGGCGACCGAGCCGACCTTGACGCCCGCCTTGCGGCCGCCCGGCTCCTCGGTCTTCAGCACCTTCAGGCGCGGGGCGACGTCGGCGCCGAAATCGGCCGGGCTCTTCTCGTCCAGCGGCTTCTTCTTGGCCTTCATGATGTTGGGCAGCGACGCATAGCGCGGCTCGTTGAGGCGCAGGTCCGAGGTCACGACCGCCGGCAGCTTCAGCTCCACCGTCTGCAAGCCGCCGTCGACCTCGCGCGTCACCCTCGCCGTGTCGCCGGCGATCTCGACCTTCGAGGCGAAGGCGCCTTGCCCCCAGCCCAGAAGCGCCGCCAGCATCTGCCCGGTCTGGTTGGAATCGTCGTCGATCGCCTGCTTGCCCATGATCACCAGGCCAGGCGCCTCGGCCGCGACCACGCCCTTGAGCACCTTGGCCACGCCCAGCGGCTCGACCGTCTCGTCCACCCTGACCAGAATGGCGCGGTCGGCGCCCATGGCCAGCGCCGTGCGCAGCGTCTCCGCCGCCTGGCTCGGCCCGACCGAGACAACAACGATCTCCTCGACCTTGCCCGCCTCCTTCAGCCGGATCGCCTCCTCAACCGCAATCTCGTCAAACGG
>NZ_JBEPMN010000034.1:0-1857 GCF_040545755.1 Aquamicrobium ahrensii | reverse complement strand
ATGCCTCCCTATCGCTCTCGTACGACGACGCATGGCCGCAACATGGCCGGGGCCCGTGGTTTGTGGCGTGCGACGGGCATGAAGGACGGCGATTTCGGCAAGCCGATCATTGCGGTGGTGAACTCGTTCACGCAGTTCGTTCCGGGCCATGTGCATCTGAAGGACCTGGGCCAGCTTGTGGCGCGCGAGATCGAGAAGGCGGGCGGCGTGGCCAAGGAGTTCAACACCATCGCGGTGGATGACGGCATCGCCATGGGCCATGACGGCATGCTTTATTCGCTGCCCTCGCGCGAGATCATCGCCGACAGCGTCGAATACATGGTCAACGCCCACTGCGCGGACGCCATGGTGTGCATCTCCAACTGCGACAAGATCACGCCGGGCATGCTGATGGCGTCGCTGCGCCTCAACATCCCGAGCGTGTTCGTATCGGGCGGGCCGATGGAGGCGGGCAAGGCCGAACTGGACGGCAAGCTGCAGGCGCTGGATCTGGTCGACGCCATGGTGGCGGCGGCCGACGACGGGGTCTCGGACGCGGACGTGCAGGCGATCGAGCGCGCCGCCTGCCCGACCTGCGGCTCGTGCTCGGGCATGTTCACCGCCAACTCCATGAACTGCCTGACCGAGGCGCTGGGCCTGTCCTTGCCCGGCAACGGCTCGACGCTGGCCACCCATGCCGACCGCGAGCGCCTGTTCGTGGAGGCCGGCCATCTGATCGTCGACCTGGCCCGGCGCTGGTACGAGCAGGACGACGCCACCGCCCTGCCGCGCACCATCGCCTCGAAGGGGGCGTTCGAGAACGCCATGACGCTCGACATCGCCATGGGCGGCTCCACCAACACGGTGCTGCACATTCTGGCCGCCGCCCATGAGGGCGGGATCGACTTCACGCTGGCCGACATCGACGCGCTGTCGCGCAAGGCGCCGTGCCTGTGCAAGGTGGCCCCTGCCAAAGCGGACGTGCACATGGAAGACGTGCACCGGGCCGGCGGCATCTTCGCCATTCTGGGCCAGCTCGACCGGGCCGGCCTGATCCGGCGCGACCAGCCGACGGTGCACACCGCCACGCTCGGCCAGGCGATCGAGCACTGGGACATCTCGCGCACCACCAGCCAGAAGGTGCGCGACTTCTATCTGGCGGCGCCGGGCGGGGTTCCCACCCAGACCGCCTTCAGCCAGAACCGGCGCTGGGCGGCGCTCGACCTCGACCGCGAGGCTGGCGTCATCCGCTCGCCCGAGCATCCCTTCACCAAGGATGGCGGGCTCGCCGTTCTGAAGGGCAACATCGCGCCCGACGGCTGCATCGTGAAGACGGCGGGCGTCGACGAGAAGATCTGGACCTTCACCGGCCCGGCCAGGGTGTTCGAAAGCCAGGACGCGGCGGTCAAGGGCATCCTCGGCAACGAGGTCAAGGCGGGCGACGTGGTGGTCATCCGCTATGAGGGACCGCGCGGCGGGCCGGGCATGCAGGAGATGCTCTATCCGACCAGCTACCTGAAGTCGAAGGGGCTCGGGGCGGCCTGCGCGCTGCTCACCGACGGGCGCTTCTCGGGCGGCACGTCGGGGCTGTCGATCGGCCATGTCTCGCCGGAGGCGGCGCTTGGCGGCGCCATCGGCCTGGTGCGTGACGGCGACATCATCGAGATCGACATTCCCGGCCGCAGCATCAGGCTGGCCGTTGCCGAGGCCGAGCTGGAACAGCGCCGCGCCGAACAGGACGCGAAAGGCTGGAAGCCCGCACAGCCGCGCCGCCGCAACGTCACCACCGCACTCAAGGCCTACGCCGCCTTCGCAACAAGCGCCGACAAGGGAGCAGTCCGCAAACTCCCCGAATGAAAACAGCACACGGCATCGGGC
>NZ_JBEPMN010000033.1:0-2184 GCF_040545755.1 Aquamicrobium ahrensii | reverse complement strand
GGACAGATGCTCTTTGTCGATCCCAAAGGCGGCTATTGGGTGAAGTTTGTCGTCACCCGCGTTCCGGCCTCGCCGGAAAAGCCGCATGGCCTCGATTATTCGCTCACGCTTCACGGGCCTTCGGGCGAACGGCTGGTCGGCTTCGACAATGCCCATCCGGTCGGCCAGGGCAGGAGGGGCGAGCCGATGGACCATCGGCATCGCCTCCAGACCGTGAAGCCTTACGCCTACGAGGATGCGGCCACGCTGCTGGCCGACTTCTGGCAGGCGGTGGACGCGGTTTTGAAGGAGCGAGGTGCCCTATGACCACATTGAAAGTCGGGATTGCCGACTATGACGAGATGAAGGCCCGCACCATGCGGATTGCCAAGGGCGAGGAAAAGCCCGCGCCCGGCGACCCGAAGGTGTGGTTCACCTCGACCGAATCCTTCGCCAAGGTGCTGTCGGCCGGGAACCGCGAGTTGCTTCGCGTCATCGCCGAGAAAGCCCCGGCATCGCTGGAAGAACTGGCGGAAATCACCGGCCGGGCCGGTTCCAATCTGTCACGCACCCTCAAAACGATGGAGAGCTACGGCCTTGTGCGGCTTGAGCCGGGCCACGGCCGCAAGCTCGCGCCCAAGGTGGTCCATGACCGCGTGGAGCTGGCGCTGCCCCTGATCGACCGCTCCAAGGCGAAGAAGGCTATGGGAGACCGGCCATGAACATGCACAGCCCAACCGTTACCGCCCGCGCCGCGCTTTACCTGCGCGTCTCAACTGCCCGGCAGGCCGAGCATGACATTTCCATTCCCGACCAGAAGCGGCAGGGTGAAGCCTATTGCGAGCAACGCGGCTACCAGCTCGTTGAGACTTATGTTGAACCGGGTGCAACCGCCACCAATGACAAGCGCCCCGAGTTCCAGCGCATGATCGAGGCTGGCACGTCCAAGCCCGCGCCTTTCGATATTGTCGTGGTCCATTCGTTCAGCCGGTTCTTCCGCGATCACTTCGAGATGGAGTTCTACGTTCGCAAGCTGGCGAAGAACGGCGTCAAGCTGGTGTCCATCACGCAGGAGATGGGCGACGACCCCATGCACCAGATGATGCGGCAGATCATGGCGCTGTTCGACGAATACCAGTCCAAGGAGAACGCCAAGCACGTCCTACGCGCCATGAACGAGAACGCCCGCCAAGGCTTCTGGAACGGCGCACGACCTCCTATCGGCTATCGCATCGTCGCGGCCGAGCAGCGGGGATCGAAGATCAAGAAGAAGCTGGAGATCGACCCGCTGCACGCCGACACCGTGCGGCTGATCTATCGGCTCTATCTCGAAGGTGACGGCAAGTCCGGCGCAATGGGCGTCAAGGCTATTGCCACTTATCTCAACGAGCACGGCTTCTTCACCCGTGATGGTGGCAAATGGGGTCTAGCGCAAATCCACGCCATCCTTACCCGCACCACCTATATCGGCGAACACAGGTTCAACACGCGCTCGCATAAAAACCGGGAGAAAAAGCCAGAGAGCGAGGTCGCCATCATGGCGGTGCCGCCCCTGATCGAGCGCGAGATTTACGATGCGGTGCAAGCCCGCCTCAAATCCCGCAATCCTATGGTGACACCTGCGCGTGTCTCCAGCGGCCCCACGCTGCTGACAGGCATTTGCTTCTGCGCCAAGTGCGGAGGTGCGATGACGTTGCGCACCGGCCAAGGCAGCACGGGAGCGACATACCGCTATTACACCTGCTCGACCAAGGCGCGGCAAGGCAAGACCGGCTGCAAGGGCCGCACGATCCCGATGGACAAGCTGGATCATCTTGTCGCCGATCATATCGGGGATCGGCTGCTCCAGCCCAAGCGACTGGAAACTGTCCTCGCCAGCGTCATTGACCGGCGGCAGGAGCGCGCCGAGCGCCGCCGCGAGCATCTTGCCGAACTTCACAGGCGAATCACGGAAGCCAACCAGCGGCTCGGTCGTCTCTTTGACGCCATCGAAGCGGGCATGGTGGACAAGGACGACGCCATGGCGAAAGAGCGCATGGCGAGCCTAAAGGCATTGCGGGATCAGGCTGCCGCCGACGCCGAGCGCACTCAGCTCGCGCTCGACAGTTCAGGCAATCAGGGCGTCAGCCCCGATATGCTCAAGGGCTTCGCCCGCAAAGCCCGCGAACGGATACGACTCGATGATGGCGGCTACCGACGCGACCA
>NZ_JBEPMN010000032.1:0-2502 GCF_040545755.1 Aquamicrobium ahrensii | reverse complement strand
TGTCAATGACCGTGGAATCGGGACCCTGCGTTTTCGCGTAAAAGGGCCCCCGGCTTGAGCTGATGAAGGGCACACCGGTTAGCGCCCGATCAGGCGAAGCTGGTCGGGGTTGCACAGCCTGATCGGGCGCGGCTGATTTGCCTTTCGGCTTTAGCTTTGAGAGCGGCTTTTGAAGCGCCAGGATTCGTTTCCGGTCTCGACGATTTCGCAGTGGTGCGTGAGCCTGTCCAGCAGCGCGGTCGTCATCTTGGCGTCGCCGAACACACTCGGCCATTCTGCGAAAGCGAGATTGGTGGTGATGATGACGCTGGTGCGCTCGTAGAGCTTCGAGACGAGGTGGAAGAGCAGTTGCCCGCCGGCCTGGGCGAAGGGCAGGTAGCCGAGTTCGTCAAAGACGACGAAGTCGAGCCGGGTCAGATGATCGGCAATGCGCCCCTGCCGCCCGGCGCGGGTCTCGGTCTCCAGCCGGTTGACCAGATCGACCACATTGAAGAAGCGTCCGCGAGCACCGTTGCGGATCAGCGCCCGGGCAATGGCGATGGCCAGATGCGACTTGCCGGTTCCGGTGCCGCCGACCAGGACGACGTTACGCTGATCGGCGACGAAGGCGCCACCGGCCAGGTCGCGGACAAGGGGTTCGTTGACCGGAGTGCTGGTGAAGTCGAAGTCGTCGATGTCCTTGGCCAAGGGAAGCTTGGCGACGGTGAGCTGGTATTTGATCGAGCGGGCCTGCTTCTCGGCGATCTCGGCCGACAGCAGATCGCCGACGATCTTCGGCGGCTCGTGCTGGCGCTTGATGGCGACGCCCATGATCTCGTCATAGGCCGACCGCATCCCGTAGAGCTTCAGCGCTCCCATCAGGTCCAGAACCTCGGTGCGTTGCATGGCTGTTTGTCCTCCTGAGACTGTCATAGCGGGCGCAGTCGGCGATCGGCTCGTGAGCCAGCTTCAGCGCTTGGGGAATGGAAAGAACCTCGCACGGAGCCGGATCACGGCTGCGGGCCAGGATGTTGAGGATTATGTCCGCCGACGAAACGCCCTGATCGAGCGCCTCCTGGCAGGCGGCCTCGACCGCGCCTATTCCGTCGGTCAGCACGCAGGTGAGGACCGACACCATCTGCCGGTCGCCATCGCCGGTCGCCTTCAGCTTGCGGCGTATCTTCTCCATGGCCGACGGCAGGACCCATTCCCGGAATGGCGCGCCGTTGCGCAATCCGCCCGGCTTGCGCGCCAGGACCGGGACGTAGTGCCAAGGGTCGTAGACCACCTTGCCGCGTCCGAACGCGCGGGCATGATCGCCGACGACCACGCCGTCCTGGCGAATGACGATCCGATCGGCATAGGCATGGAGCTCGACCGGGCGACCCACGGCGCTCGACAGCACGGAGTATTTGTTGTTGTCGAAGCGCACCGTGCAGGTCTTCGACACCGAGGCGGGGACGCTGTGGAAGCCGTCGAAGCGCCCGGCATAGGGAATGAGGCTGACGCGTTCTTCCTCGAACACGTCCCAGATCGTGCGCTCACCCTGCTCGGGGTGCCGGCGCGCCTTTGCCCAGACGACGCATTTGTCGGCCAGCCAGCCGTTCAGATCCTCCAGCGTCTTGAAGCGGAGCCGCGGCGTGAAGAAGCGCTCGCGCACCAGCCCGACCTGGTTCTCGACCTGACCTTTTTCCCAGCCCGCCGCCGGCGTGCAGGCCTGCGGCTCGACAAGGTAATGGCCGCACATCTGCAGAAAGCGCCGGTTGTAGCGGCGATCCCTGCCGATGAAGATCGCGTCCACCGCCGTCTTCATGTTGTCGTAGATGCCGCGCGTGCAGGTTCCCTTGAAGAAGGCGAACGCCCGGTCGTGCGCGTCGAACACCATCTCCTGGCTCTCGCGCGGATAGGCGCGCACGAAGAACATGCGGCTGTGGCAAAGCCGCATGTGCGCCACCTTCACTGTCGTGGTCACACCGTCGAGAACAACGATCTCGTGGCTCCAGTCGAACTGGTAAGCCTCGCCCGGCGCAAAACTCAGCGGGATGTAGGCCTCGGCAACGGCGCTGCCCCGCTCTCTTTCCCACGCCTGCGCGTGCCGCCACACCGAGCTGTAACTGCCTTCATAGCCGAGTTCGCCAAGATCCTCGAAGATGCGGATCAGCGTCAGTCGTTCTCGCCGGGGCTTGGCCACATTCGCCGTCAGCATCCGGTCAAGCTCTTCGCGCCAGGCCCCCATCCGCGGATAGGGCTGATGCTTGCGCTCGTAGCGGAACTCCGTCTCGTCCGAGCGCAGCACCTTGCGCACAACCTTCCGCGAAACCTTCAGCTCCCGGCAGATCGCCTTGATCGACTTTCCCTGAACCCGAGAAAGCCGGCGTATCTTTGCAATCGTCTCCACAATCAACATCCAAAACACAAATGCCTCCGATCAAACCGGAGGCATCTTGATGACCCCACGTTAAGGGGTCCCGTTTGGACGAAAATCACCCCTTAAACAGGGTCCTCATTCCATGAAAAATCACA
>NZ_JBEPMN010000031.1:0-2790 GCF_040545755.1 Aquamicrobium ahrensii | reverse complement strand
GAGAATCGCATTTCCACGAATCACTGTCAAGAGTCAGAGGCGTCGTTTTGGCGGGCGGGTTTCTTTTGCCTGATTGAAGGTGGAAGGAAATGCAGACGCATATTGCAACGACGCCGTTTGGGCGGCGGCCGATGTCGCTCGCCATGGTGGCGGCGCAGAAAGAAGCGGACGGAATCCCGGAAGGCGAGACCGTCGACAAGTGGCGGGTCTACAGGGATTTGTGCGAAGGCAAGTCCCTGGTTGGTGTCGGGGACCGCGCTCTGGCGATCCTGGCGGCGTTGCTGTCGTTCTACCCGGACGATCATCTTTCGCAAGACAATGGCCTGGTCGTGTTTCCCTCGAACCGGCAGCTTGCGCTGCGTGCCCACGGCATGTCGGAAGTGACGCTTCGCCGACATCTGGCGGCGCTGGTCGAGAACGGGATCATCATTCGACGTGACAGCCCGAACGGCAAGCGATATGCGCGCAAGGGGCGGGAAGGGGGCGTTGAGGAGGCCTTCGGCTTCTCTCTGGCTCCGCTGCTGGCGCGTGCGGCGGAATTTGCGGCAGCGGCGGAATCGGTCCGGGCCGACAATCATGCCCTCAAACTGATGCGCGAGCGCATCACCCTGTATCGCCGCGATATAGCCAAACTGATCGAGACAGGGATTGATGAGGATGCGCACGGAGACTGGAAGGGTCTATGGCAGAGCTTTCGCGAGATTGTGACCGCGCTCCCACGCCGTGCGACGACAGCTGAACTGGAGCCCTTCGTCACAGCATTGGGCGATCTTCGGCAGGATGTGGACAAGCTGTTGGAAAAGCATATAAATATTCAAAATATGAACGGCAAAGCCTGCCTAAATGAACGGCAGTATTCTAATTCAAACACAAACGATATTATTGAACTTGAACCTGCTTCAGAAAAAGACAGGGGCAGCGACACATCACAATCTGGACAGGGCGGCGCGGCTCAAACCTATCCACTGGGACTGATCTTGAGAGCCTGCCCGGATATCGTGGACTATGCCGTAGACGGGATCGGCAACTGGCGGGAATTTATGACAACCACGGCCCAGGTTCGCGGATATCTGGGCGTCTCGCCTTCGGCCTATGCGGAGGCGCTGGAAATTCTCGGGCAGGAGAGCACGGCTATCGTCATTGCCTGCATTCTCCAGCGGGCGCAGGATATCAATTCGGCCGGCGGTTATCTTCGAGCGCTGACCGAAAAAGCACGGGCAGGCGATTTCTCTGTCGGTCCGATGCTCATGGCGACGCTGAAAACGAATTCTTCCAGGTCCAGACTTGCTGGATAATCGCGTGGTTTCCGCCATGGCGACACCCGCCGATATGGTCGGTTCAGGCGAACGCATTGTGTGGATTATGAGGAGAGGGGAGGGACACCGTCTGCGGACGGAATTTACAGGCCGGCGGCTTTTGTGAGATTAATGCGAAAGCGATCCCGACGGCGTTGGTATTTGCGTGTCATCTCTGCGGAGGCATGGCCGAGCTGTTTTTGAACGTGGCGCTCCTCGACTTCGGCGGACGAGGCAAGACCCGCGCGCAGCGAATGCCCAGCGAACAGATCTGCTCGCCGTCCTTCAGGCAGATCGCCGCGTACGCCCGCGGCCAGCGCGGCCCGTTTGACCAGACGGGCGATCTCCTGGTCGTTGAGGCGATCGGAGCCGACCTTCTTGCCGTGACCGGTGACGCGCCGAAAAAGAGGGCCATGCGCGATGCGGGCAAGGCTGAGCCAGGTCTGCAGCGCCATGACCGGACAGGTTGCGTCAGATGAACCTCGACCGATCTCGACCTCGCGCCACCCGGTTTTGCCCCGCAAGGTGACAAGAAGCCCGCCATCCAGCACCTCGATCCAGCCGCGTCCGTCCTCTGTCTGATCGCGGCCGCAATCAAGCCCCACAATCTCGGAACGTCGGAGTGCGCCGGCAAAGCCGATGAGCAGCATTGCCCGGTCCCGCAGGCCCCGCAGAGCGCCACGATCCAGGGTCTCGAGCATGGCGATCAGGTCGTCCGGCAGGAGCGCCTCTTTCTGACGGGGCGGGGATGCATGGCGATTCCGGATTCCGGCCATGACGGTCGCAATGTGGCGATCTTTGCGATCGAGCGTGAGGCCGCGCTGGGAATAGTTCCAGGCCAGAGCGGAAAGGCGTCGCTCGATTGTGGAAACGGCATGTGGCTTTCTGCCGCCAGATCGCGGGGCGGCCCGCCCGGGCGCATTGTCTGCGGCGCCGGCGGCGAGTGCGGTGACGTACAGGCCCACCACCTGCGGATCCGCGGGGAGGGGGGCCAGACCCTGCCGACGGCACCAACTGGTGAAATGCGTCCAGTCGGCGGCATAGGCCCTGCGCGTGTTGGGCGAGGAGGCGGCTTCCACATAGGTACGCGCCCGGGCGGCGAGGCCTTCAAGATGCCCCGGCAGGTCGGGTGCGGCTTGAGATTGTGCCGGCAAACCGGGTGCAGGCTTGGCTTGCGGTTCGCCGCCCTGCCCATATCCGCTATTGCTATTGCCGGGCGAGCGGTTCCGCCCCCCGTCGCCGAAGGCGCCCATCTCGCGGACCAGATCGACGATGTCGGGCAGATCCTTGTCCTGCATGCTTCGCCACACTCCTTTGCACCTTTATGTCCGACCCGCGCCCTGGGAGCAATCCCGCGACATCGGGCGACAGAAGCTCCCTGCGGTCCATTGTCGAGCAGCTTTTGTTGGCGAGCTCGCAGGCATCCCCTTTCTCGCCGCCAGCAGCCGTTTGGCGCGGCTAACCGTTGACGACCGATAAGCCAACATTATCGGTC
>NZ_JBEPMN010000030.1:0-2935 GCF_040545755.1 Aquamicrobium ahrensii | reverse complement strand
ACGGCACAAATGACGGAGCAATTGGCGGCGTAGAAACCAACCCGATCCACCTTAGCCAAGCCGCCAAGCTGTCTCACCAGACGGGTCCACCTCAGCCTGCTCAACGACAAGTTCATCGAACACCTCCACGCTCGCCGGCAGGAAGCGCCCCTTCACTGCGGTAAGGTTGCTTTCGCACTCTTCGGCAAGCCAGCAGAGAATCCGCGCTGCCCTTTCGAGCGACATCAATTGGCCGTCGATGTCGATGAAGTCGGAAGGCGTCTGGTAATGAAACGTTAAGCAGGCGGCGGCTCATCGTTGCGTCACGAAATCGGTATGTGGTACTGATAACCTAACATAATCGGTACAGGGTTACGATGAACGCTGTTCAAAGCAAAATGGCCCGCGCAGCGCTGGGGTGGGGCGTAAGAGATTTGGCGCAGGCCGCTGCCGTTTCAGTCGATACGGTTTCGCGACTAGAGCGAGGTGAAGAACTTATGCCGCGCACGGTGCAGGCCATTCGCACCGCACTCGAAGCCGCCGGCGTCGAGTTCATCAACGACGAGCGGGGCGATGGGGTGGTGAGCCTTCGGAAGGAAAGATGATGACCGGATTGACTCAAGATCAACTCGAAGAAAAATTGGCGCAGGCTTATCAGATCATCGGCACCCTATTAGGTGACAAATTTGAAACCGCTGAAGGCCAACGTGTATTGGACTATTTCAGCCGCGATGAGTTTGACGAGAGTTTTCTACCTTGGCCACGATCCTGAACGGCTGGCGGAAAACTTTGCTATGAGCAAAGCGCACACAGTATGGGTGTCTTGGCTCGATGGCGCTGCGGAAGCTAGCCACGCCGTTGAGCACAGCCTCGACGCCTTTGGGGCATCGTGCCATCCGTTGGCGATCGAATTGTCTCCGAATGGCCGGATGGTCACGATGCCTTTGAGGTTGTCGAGCGATATCTCGTACAGGGAATGGATGAGCATGTTCGCTGGCACATTTTTTTGATGCCCATAGACCTGCCGCCCCGCAGGGATTACGCGCTTCACCTCAGTGATGAGGGCAAACAACTACAAGAGCGGATTGTGGGACAGCGCCGCAAGACTCTGCTTGAAAAGACGATGGCCGAACATAGGGCAATCGCCAAAGGTAGAAACTAGCTGCCTTAGCCGCTTGACGCCGCCAACCGCGTCGTGCCGGACGCGGGAGGGCTTCCCTGTGACAGCAAGATACTTGTACGACTACCAGACACATCAACCTGCCTTTTATCAGGAAGGCGAATATCTGTACTCAATCAGCGGGCAGCCAGAGCACTGGCTCGAGAGAGAATATGCCTATTCCTACAGCGGGCGAGTAGCGTCTTTTTGGATAGTTGGTCGCTGTACGTGCTTATGTACGCACGCGGTTTGGTCGATTGGAACACGTCTGTGCGCACTGGCGTTCGTGGCCTAACCAATTGCCCTCAGATTTCCAGGTAAAGGATCACAACCCTCACCCGACCCGTTATCTCAGACTACAACGATCATGCACCCACATATGCCAGGCGTGATTGATTTATAATTTTTGCGGCCTTGCATTACCTGCAATTATTCTTTAGTAAACGTTCATCGAACTTGCTGTAGAACTTTGTTTTCGCGCTTCGGCGCTCTCACGATCTTCCCCTTCAAATTCGTATTTTACGGCGTTTGCCATTGGGGCAAACGGCGATCTTCTATGTCGATTTGAAAGGAAATCGCTATGAACAATGGAACAGTTAAGTGGTTCAATTCCACCAAGGGCTTTGGCTTCATCCAGCCTGACAATGGCGATGCCGACGCATTCGTCCACATCTCTGCAGTCGAACGCGCAGGAATGCGTGAACTGGTTGAAGGGCAGAAGGTATCCTTCGAACTGGAACGCGACAAAAAGTCGGGCAAAATGTCGGCCACCAACCTTCAAGCCGCTTAAAAAAATTGCGTTTCAGGTCTTTGACCACGGATGTACTGGCATTGGCCTTTGAGGCGCTTAGAAGAAGGTCGGGATTTCCCGGCCTTTTTCGTATTCAAGGAGACTGATTGTGAACCAATCTTTGATCAATGCCGTGTTTCAGCCGAAGCCTAACAAGCAAGAATCCAAGGCCGACGAAATCACCAAAAATGTTCGGGCAATAATGAATGTGGAGGCTGCAAAGCGGGACACCAAGACTGAGCGTCTGAGAGCTTCCCGCTTGGCGCGAGACGCTCAGATGCCTGTCGCTCCCATGAAGAAGATGAGGGCGACGGTACGCAGGGTAAAATAGTCTGACAAACTTGGGACGGTATCCGGAGCATGCGTAATGCTCCGGATGCCCGAGAACCAACTAAGCCCACCGTGGCCATCTCCACGCCTTCCGGCCTGATCTTCTCGCCGATCTCGTCGGGCCATTCTCACCCACAGCGCCGGCCACATCAGCCGGCGCTGGGTTGTGCAGGGCTAAGCCGCGCTCTTCGCCGTATCTTCCGGCCAGCGCTTCAGTAGACCCGCAACACCAGAACGTCTTGCTTCGTTTCGTTCCGGTCCTGCGAGAAGATGAAGAGTAAAGAGGCGCCCATGCGCGCCGGTGAAGCCGGCGGCAAGATTGAGCAGACACGGCGAAGCGATTGCCATGCCTGCCCCCGCTGCCTGGAGCATTTCCAGCAAAAGTGTGAAGCGGTTTTGCGTCCGGAAATGCGGCCAAAACAATGAGATAGAGCGGTTCTGCCGATTCGGTGAAAACCAGAACCGCTCTAATGCCTGTTTTGTCTGTTTTGGATGAGTTCGTCGACGACGGTCGGGTCTGCGAGGGTTGATGTGTCGCCGAGGGCTGCGAAGTCGTCCTCGGCGATCTTGCGCAGGATGCGACGCATGATCTTGCCCGAGCGCGTCTTGGGCAGGCCCGGCGTGAACTGGATCTTGTCGGGCGAGGCGATCGGCCCGATCTCCTTGCGCACATGGGC
>NZ_JBEPMN010000029.1:0-3044 GCF_040545755.1 Aquamicrobium ahrensii | reverse complement strand
CCACCGCACTCAAGGCCTACGCCGCCTTCGCAACAAGCGCCGACAAGGGAGCAGTCCGCAAACTCCCCGAATGAAAACAGCACACGGCATCGGGCCGAAACCGCCAATTTCCGCCTTTCACCCGGACACATAAATGCCTATGTGTCTGGGGTCGGAGAAGCCGCAGCCGGGGACATGCCCTGCTGCACAGACTTTTGCAGGCGAATGAACATCCATCCCAAGACACAAGGTCCGCTTATTCTGTCGGGACGCGACGTTACGGCGGTTCTGGGTCCGACCAACACCGGCAAGACGCATCTGGCCATCGAACGCATGGTGGCGCATGAAAGCGGCGTCATCGGCCTGCCGCTGAGACTGCTGGCCCGCGAAGTCTATGCGCGGCTGTGCGAAAAGGTGGGGGCCTCGAAAGTGGCGCTCGTCACCGGCGAGGAGAAGATCCAGCCCGCCGGCGCGCGTTATTCCGTCTGCACCGTGGAGGCGATGCCGCGCGAGACGGATGCAGCCTTCGTCGCCATCGACGAGGTGCAGCTTGCCGGCGATCTGGAGCGCGGCCACATCTTCACCGACCGCATCCTGCATCTGCGCGGGCGGCAGGAAACGCTGCTGCTTGGCGCGGCCACCATGCAGGGCATATTGCAGAAACTGCTCAGGGGCGTGGCGGTCGTCACCCGGCCGCGCCTGTCGCATCTGGCTTATGCGGGCTCGAAGAAGCTCACCCGCCTGCCGCGCCGCACCGCCATCGTCGCCTTCTCGGCTGACGAGGTTTACGCCATCGCCGAGCTGATCCGCCGCCAGCAGGGGGGCGCGGCGGTCGTGCTCGGCGCGCTGTCGCCCCGCACCCGCAACGCACAGGTGGCGCTCTACCAGAACGGCGAGGTCGATTATCTCGTCGCCACCGACGCCATCGGCATGGGCCTCAACCTCGACGTCGACCATGTCGCCTTCGCCCAGAACCGCAAGTTCGACGGCTACCAGTTCCGCCAGCTCACCGCCGCAGAACTCGGCCAGATCGCCGGCCGCGCCGGACGGCACATGCGCGACGGCACATTCGGCGTCACCGGCCGTGTCGATCCGCTCGACGACGATCTGGTGAACAAGATCGAGGGGCACGATTTCGAGCCGGTCAAAGTGCTGCAATGGCGCACCGCCTCCTTCGACTTCGCCAGCCTCGACGCGCTGCGCCGCTCCATCGAGACCCCCGCGCCGGTGGAAGGGCTGACGCGCGCGCTGCCGGCGGTGGACGCGCAGGCGCTGGAGTATCTTTCCCGCGACGAGGAGATCCGCAAGCTGGCCAACAGGTCGGATCGTGTGGCCCTGCTGTGGGACGTCTGCGCGCTGCCCGACTATCGACGCATCTCGCCCGCCCAGCACGCCGACCTGATCGCCTCGATCTATATGGACCTCGCCCGGCTCGGCCATGTCGACGAAAACTACATGGCCGAACAGGTGCGCCGCGCCGACACCACCGAAGGCGACATCGACACGCTGTCGGCCCGCATCGCCCAGATCCGCACCTGGACTTTCGTGTCCAACCGGCCCGGATGGCTGTCCGATCCGGCACACTGGCAGGAAAAGACACGCGAAATCGAGGATAGATTGTCCGATGCGCTGCATGACAGGTTGACGAAACGCTTCGTAGACCGCAGGACTTCCGTGCTCATGCGCCGCCTTAGAGAAAATACCATGTCCGAAGCCGAAATCAGCCCTGCCGGTAGCGTCCTCGTCGAGGGACACCATGTGGGAGAATTGCAGGGGTTCCGTTTCACGGCGGACCAGAGCGCCGGAGGCGAAGCCGCCAAGGCGGTGCGCGCCGCCGCCCAGAAGGCGCTCGCCACGGAATTCGAAGCTCGCGCCGACCGGTTCGCGGCGTCCGGCAACAACGACATCGCGCTCGGTTCCGACGGCGTGCTGCGCTGGATCGGCGCGCCCATCGGCACGCTGGTCGCCGGTGAGGACGTGCTACGTCCGCGCCTCGTCCTGCTTGCGGA
This sequence comes from Aquamicrobium ahrensii, assembly GCF_040545755.1. Taxonomy (NCBI): domain Bacteria; kingdom Pseudomonadati; phylum Pseudomonadota; class Alphaproteobacteria; order Hyphomicrobiales; family Phyllobacteriaceae; genus Aquamicrobium; species Aquamicrobium ahrensii. The sequence continues at coordinate 1,056 of NZ_JBEPMN010000029.1, read as the reverse complement.
CGAGCAGCTGACCGGTCCCGCCCGCGACAAGGTGGCCGCGCGCGCCGAGCGTTTCGTCACCTTCCAGATCGAAAGCCTGCTGAAACCGCTGGTGGACCTGAAAGCCACGGAACAGCTTTCCGGCATCGCGCGCGGCATCGCCTTCCAGCTCGTCGAGAACATGGGCGTTCTCAACCGCCGCGACATCGCCGAGGAAATGCGCTCGCTGGAGCAGGAAGGCCGCGCCGCATTGCGCCGCCTCGGCGTCCGTTTCGGCGCCTACCACGTCTTCGTGCCGGCGCTGCTGAAGCCTGCCCCCGCCCAGTTGGTGACGCTGCTGTGGGCCTTGCAGAACGACGGCAAGGACAAGCCCGGCTTCGGAGACGTGGTCAATGCGCTGGCCACCGGCCGCACCTCGCTGGTGGTCGATGCGGGCTTCGACCGCAATTTCTATCGCCTGGCCGGCTATCGCAGCCTCGGCCGCCGCGCCGTGCGCGTCGATATCCTGGAACGGCTTGCCGATCTGATCCGCCCCGCCATCAACTGGAAACCGGGCCTCGGGCCGCGCCCCGACGGCGCGTTCGACGGCGGAACCTTCACGGTCACGCCGCCGATGATGTCGATCCTCGGCGCCACCGCCGAGGATATGGAGGAAATCCTCAAGGGTCTCGGCTACCGGGCCGAGCCGAAGCCGGCCGACGAGGTGAAGGCGAAAGTCGATACCTTCGATAGCGCCGCGCGTGAAGCCGCCGAGGCTACGGCGGCTGCCGAAGCTGCGAAGGCCGCGGAAGAAGAAGCGGCTGCAACAGCCGAAACCGCCACGCAGGGTGAGCAGCCAGTTGCGGAGACAGCTTCCGCCGAACCGGCGCCATCCGACCCGCAGGAGCCGGCTCCCGTGGACGCGGCGCTGGTCGAGGTTGCGGAACCGGCCGCACCGGAGCCCGAAACATCCGAGCCCATGGCCGACCCTGTCGAAGTCGCAGCGACGGTGGAACAGGAAGAAGCTGCGGAACCGGCCGCACCAGAGCCCGCAGCATCCGAGCCCATGGCCGACCCTGTCGAAGTCGCGGCGACGGT
>NZ_JBEPMN010000028.1:0-9779 GCF_040545755.1 Aquamicrobium ahrensii | reverse complement strand
GGCACAAATGACGGAGCAATTGGCGGCGTAGAAACCAACCCGATCCACCTTAGCCAAGCCGCCAAGCTGTCTCACCAGACGGGTCCACCTCAAAGATCGACGGATCGCTGGGCTACAAGCTGCAACTGATCGTTCCGGCCGATAGCGACATCAAGTCGGTCGAAGACCTGAAGGGCAAGCGTGTCGCCCATGTCGCGCCCTCGTCCAATTCAGGCGACACCGCACCGCGGGTGCTGTTCAAGCAACTCGGAGTGACCCCCGGCGAAGATTACGAGATCATCTATTCGGGCAAGCATGACAACTCCATCCTCGGTGTAGCGAACGGTGACTATGACGCCGCCCCTGTCGCTGACAGCGTCTTGATCCGGATGACGGATCGCGGTCTGGTCGACGGCGACGCGTTGCGCGTGGTCTATGAATCCAAGCCGTTCCCGCGCACCGGCTATGGTTATGTCTACAATCTCAAGCCGGAACTGGCCGAGCAGATCGTGGCTGCGTTTCTGGACTTCGACTTCATGAATTCCAGCCTGTTTGAGGAGTTCAAGGACACCAAGGGCTTCACCCGGGTCGATTACAAGGAAGACTGGATGAACGTCGTGGCGATCCAGCACGAAACTGGGGCAACCTATGACGAGTCGGGTCTCTCGACGCTGAAGGCGGAATGAACCCGGAAGCCGGTGGAATGACAAAGCCGCTTCTGGAGATCGCCGGGCTGACGAAGGACTACGGAACCGGGCAACGGGCGCTCGATTCCGTAAGCTTCGCCATAGAAAGTCCGCAGCTCGTCGGCGTCATCGGCTCGTCGGGAGCCGGCAAATCCACGTTGATCCGCTGTATCAACCGGCTGGTCGAGCCCACTTCGGGCTCGGTCCGGCTGATGGGAACGGATATCCCTCCGCTTTCCCGGGCGGGACTGCGACGCATGCGTCGCCAGATCGGCATGATCTTCCAGGAATATAATCTGGTCGAGCGGCTGACGGTGATGCAGAACGTGCTGACCGGGCGGCTGGGATATGTCAGCTTCTGGACGTCGCTGCGTTATCGCTACGGTGAAGAGGAAATCCGTCACGCCTACGCCCTGCTGGATCGGGTGGGATTGAGCGGATTCGAAAACCGCCGGGCAGATGCGCTTTCGGGCGGGCAACGGCAGCGGGTCGGCATCGCCAGGGCATTGATGCAAAGGCCGAAGCTTCTGCTTCTGGACGAACCCACAGCAAGCCTCGACCCCAATACTTCCCGGCAAATCATGCAACTTGCCCGCGGCGTGATAACCGAAGAAAAAATGCCGGCTCTGATCAACATCCATGATGTGGCGCTGGCCCAGGCGTTTTGTGACCGCATCATCGGCATGCGCAATGGCCGTTTGGTCTTCGATGGCGATCCGGCCGATCTCACCCGCGACAAGCTGGCCGACATCTATGGCGGCTACGACGATAATCCGGCGCCGATCGCGCAAGAGGAGCCGGCATGAGCGAACTATCGCCAACGACATCTCCTCGTTGGCGACCGCCGACGATATTCGGCAGCCACCAACTGCGGACGATATTCCTTGTCGCGGTCGCGCTTTATCTGGTCTGGTCACTTTCGACCCTGCAATTCGATAGCCAGCGGGTGCTGCGCGGCTTCGTACGTGCGGGGGATATCTTCGCCCGCATGTTCCCGCCGGATTTTTCGCGTTCGAAAATTCTGATCAACGGGATGGTGGAAAGCATCCAGATCGCCATCGTCTCGACGGTGCTGGGAATCATCATCGCGGTGCCGATCGGCATCTGCGCCGCCCGCAATCTTGCGCCGCGCCCTGTCTATCTTGCTGCGCGCGGCCTGATTGTGCTGGGCCGCACCTTTCATGAGCTGATCATCGCCATTTTCTTCGTCAAAATGTTCGGCTTCGGCCCTCTCGCAGGCGTGCTGACGCTGAGCTACGGCTCATTCAGCTTCGTGGCCAAGATGCTGGCCGAGGATATCGAGAACATGAAGATGGGGCCTGTCGAGGCCCTGCGCGCCACGGGCGCCGGTTTCCTGCAAGTGGTATGGTTCGCGGTGATGCCGCAAGTGCTTGTGCGCCAGATTGGCATCCTGATCTACCGTCTGGATTCCAACCTGCGCCACTCCACCATCATCGGCGTCGTCGGCGCGGGCGGCATCGGCCAAACCCTCTCGGCGGCTTTCAGCAAATATGATTATGATTTCGCCTGCGCGATCCTGATCTGCATCGCCGCGCTGGTCGCGCTGGGGGAATTCAGCTCCGACCACATCCGCAGGAGGCTTCGGTGAGCCAGCGTCCCGCCACCTATCCTTCCCGCTATCGTCGCTATACGGCCCGCGAGAAAACCGTCCAGTGGCTTTGGACCGTCGCCTGCGCGTTGGCCGTCGTATGGGCCATGCGGGCCATCGACGTGGAGTGGGCGTTCCTGGCTGACGCTCACCTGCAGGCGCTGGACATGGCCGAACGGTTGTGGCCGCCACGCTGGTCTTACGCCTCACAGATATGGCAACCGCTGGTCGAGACCATCCATATCGCCACGCTGGGCACGATGGCCGCCGTGGTGCTGTCAATCCCGGTCGCCTTCATCGCCGCCAGCAACACCGCCGGTTACCGGGTGGTCTGGTTTATCGGCCGAACCATCCTTATCCTGTCGCGCTCGATCAACACGGTGATCTGGGGCCTGTTGTTCGTCGCCATCTTCGGCCCCGGTCCCATCGCGGGCATCTGCGCGGTGACGGCACGCTCGACCGGCTTCATCGCCAAACTTGTGGCCGAAGCCATAGAGGAAGTGGACTATGGCCAGATCGAAGCGGTGGAATCCACCGGGGCCAGCAAGTTGCAGGTCCTGGCGTCGGCGATCTGGCCTCAGGTGCAACCGGTGCTGATTGGCACGTCCATATATCGCTGGGACATAAATGTGCGCGAGGCTTCGGTTCTGGGCTTTGTCGGCGCTGGCGGGATTGGCCTGCAATTGAACGCCTCGATCAACGAGTTCGCCTGGAACCAGGTTCTGCTGATCCTTTGCGCCATATTGGTTCTGGTTATCGTCAGTGAATTCGTTTCCGCCCGCGTGCGTGCAAAGGTGTCGTGAGTGATGTTGGACAGCCTACCTTGCATGATCGAGTCGGTCGATGAGATTTCCGGGCGATATGACGGCTATCTGGTCGACCAGTGGGGAGTGCTCCACGACGGAGAGAATGTTTTCCCAAAGGCGCTTTCCGCCCTCTCCCGGCTGAAAGCAGCGGGAAAGAGGGTGATCATCCTGTCCAATTCAGGCCGCAGCGGCCGTGAAAACATGCAGTCGATGCAGGAGATGGGCATCAGCCCGGATCTTTATGAGCGGGTGCTTTCCGCCGGAGACGACGCCCTCGATGCACTGATTGGCGAGCGCGATGCGGCATATCGCGGGTGGGGACGCCGCATATGGCTGTTTGCGCGCGACCGGGATCGGCCGGACCTGCTCGATCACGGCTATGAACTGGCCGCAACGATCGCCGAAGCCGATTTTCTGTTCGTGCAGAGCATGCCGGCCTTGCCTGCGCCGCCGCCGACCTGGATCGACCAGTTGCGCGAGGCCCGAAACCATTCGTTGCCCCTGATCTGCGCCAATCCGGACCTCACACGCGTCAAGGGCGCTGGGGAAGTTGTGGCCGCGCCGGGCATGCTCGCTGAACTGTACAGCGAAATGGGGGGACAAAGCCATTATCACGGCAAGCCCTGGCCACGCATCTATCGTACCGCGCTGAAGCTTCTCGGCCTGCCGTCGCATCGGGTTCTGGCGATTGGAGATTCACTGGTGCATGACATGCGCGGGGCCCGCGGGGCAGGCATCGACAGCCTGTTCGTGGTGAACGGTGTGCATCGCGAACGGATCGACCTCTCCCGTCCCGACACCCTGCACGCCGAGCTCGGCTCCTATCCGCAGGACAGGCCGGAAGCGGTAATCCCCAATTTCGCCTGACGGAATGCGGCTCTTCCTCACAATGAACGGCCGTCCCTGACGAGTGGGCCGCCTCCGCTATCAACCGTAGAACAACGTGATGCGGCGGCCGTCGATCTCGCGCACGTCGATATCCATGTCGTAGATCGCGCGCAGGCTTTCGGGGGTGATCACTTCTTCCGGCGTTCCCTGCCGCACCATTTTGCCGTCGCGCATGGCGACGATGTGGTCGGAATACCAGGAGGCGAAATTGATGTCGTGCAGGACGAGCACCACCGTCTTGCCCAGCTCGGCGGCGGCGCGGCGCAGCAGCTTCATCATGCTCGCGGCATGTTTCATGTCGAGATTGTTGAGCGGCTCGTCAAGCAGCACGTAGTCGGTATCCTGGCAAAGGACCATCGCCACGAACGCCCGCTGGCGCTGGCCGCCCGACAGTTCGTCGAGGAAGCGATTGCGCAGGTCGTTCAGGTTCAGATAGTCCAGCGCGCGGTCGATATGCCCCTTGTCCTCGACCGTCAGCCGCCCCTTGCTGTGCGGGTAGCGCCCGAACGACACCAGGTCGTGCACCGTCAGGCGCGCGGCCATGTGGTTGTCCTGCCGAAGGATCGACAGCCTCCGCGCCAGCTTGTCGCCGGGCGTGTTCGCGATATCGAGCCCCTCCACGGTGACGCTGCCGGCGTCCATGCCCATCAGCCGGCTCACGAGGGAAAGGAAGGTCGATTTCCCCGCGCCGTTGGGACCGATGACGGAGGTGACGCCGCCCGAGGGGATGGTGACGGTGACGTCGTCGACGACGGGAGTGGCGCCGTAATATTTCTTCACCCCAGTAGCGATGATCATCTGGCGGCGCCCCGTATGATGAGAAAGATGAACACGACGCCGCCGAGAAACTCGATGATGATGGACAGCGCCGTATCGAAGGCGAACACCCGCTCCAGCAGGGTCTGGCCGCCGACGAGGCAGATGACCGACAACAACACCGCCGCCGGCAGGATGTAGCGGTGCCGGCTGTTGCCGACGAGACCGTGCGCAAGGCTGGCGACCAGCAGGCCGAAAAAGGTGATCGGCCCGACGAGGGCGGTCGAAACCGCGACCAGGACGGAGATGATCATCAGGATGACGATCACCGTGCGCCTGTAGCTGACGCCCAGATTGATGGCCTGAGCGCGCCCCAGCGAAAGCACGTCGAAGCAGTGCCCCATTCGCCACAGCACCAGCAGCGCGAGGCAGACGATCGCCCATGAAAAGCCCAGCAGCGTGGGGTCTATCCGCGAAAAGCTGGCGAAGAAGCTGTCCTGCAACACCTGGAAGGCGTTGGGATCGAGCATTCGCTGCATGAAGTTCGAGAGGCTGCGGAAGAACACGCCGAAGACGATGCCGACGAGGACCACCAGATGCAGGCTGCGCTCCTCGCCCAGGAACAGCCAGCGAAACAGCAGTCCCGAAAAGCAGATCATCAGCAACACTTCCATCCCGAAACGCAGATGCGGGTCCATCAGCGCGAACATCCTGACGCCGAGGAAGAACACGATCGAGGTCTGCACGAGAACATAGAGCGCGTCGAAGCCCATGATCGACGGGGTCAGGATGCGGTTGTTGGTCACCGTCTGGAAAAGCACCGTCGAGACCGCGACGGAGCAGGCGACGAGCAGGAGCCCCGCCAGTTTCTGCATGCGGAACTGAAGCACGAAGGCCCAGTTGCCGCGGACGCCCAGCGTCATGAAGCAGACGATACTGACCGCCGCCAGGACGCCGAGGAGCGCCAGCACGATGGCGGGCCGGGTGAGGCCGGACAGTGCGGGGGCGGTCCCCACCATGGGGTTTGTTTCACGTCGCACCGGGACGCCTCCTCAGCAGCAGGAAGATGAAGACGCCGCTGCCGATCACGCCGACCACCACGCTGATGGGGATCTCGTAGGGGTAGCGGACCACCCGGCCAAAGATATCGCAGGCGAGCACGAAGGCCGCGCCGCCGATCGCCACCCAGGGAACGGCCCGGCGCATGTTGTCGCCGAGGATCAGGCTGACGATGTTGGGAACCACCAGCCCCAGGAATGGGATCGAGCCGACCGAAACGAGGCAGACCGCCGCCACCACCGAAACGATGACGAGACCGAGCAACATGACCTGCCGGTAATTAATGCCGAGATTGGTGGTGAAATCCTTGCCCATGCCGGCCACGGTGAAGCGGTCCGCCGCGATGCAGGCGATGGCGGTGCCGATGAGCCCGAACCAGAGCAGTTCGTAGCGCCCGCGCAGCACGGCGGAGAAATCGCCCATGCCCCAGGCCAGCAGCGAGGGCAGCATATTGAAGCGATAGGCGAGGAAGCTCGTCACCGCGCCGATCACTCCCGCCAGCATGATACCCACGAGCGGAACGAGGACCACGTCGCGCAGCGGCACGAATTTCAGCAGGCGCAGAAACAAAAACGTGCCGAAAAGCGCAAAGACGGCCGCCACGCCCATCTTCGCCATGACCGGCCAGCCCGGAGCAAGCAGCGTCACCACGAGGAAGCCCAGCATGGCGGATTCCGTAGTGCCGGTGGTCGATGGCTCGACGAAGCGGTTGCGGACGATCATCTGCATCACCAGCCCGGCGATGGCCAGCGAAGATCCAGCGAGGAGGATGGCGAGCGTGCGCGGTATCCGGCTGATGAGCAGGATCTGGGCGGCGCGCTGGTCCGGGTCAAGCGAAAACAGCGTGTGCAGCGACGCATCGGCCGCGCCGATGAAAAGGCTGATGACGGCCAGCACAGCCGTCACCATTATGCCGAGGATGAGTGAATACACGTATGTCGCCTGCGGTCGTGCGGTCTTGTGGACCTGTCCGGCGGCGCACCGCGGGCAGGCCGAAACCGGCGGTTACTGCGCGCTGTATCCTGCGATCACCTGGTCGAGCAGCACAATCAGTGCGTCGTAGCCGTGCATGGTGACGTAGGAGGCCTGCGGGTCGAGGTAGATCACCCTGTCGTTCTTCCAGAAATTCGTCTGGTGGATCAGCTCATTGTCCAGAAGCTGACGCGCCGAGCCGTCATTGCCGACGCCTGCGTCGCGGTCGACGACGAAGAGCCAGTCGGGATTGGTCTGGAGCAGATATTCGAAGGTGATCGCGTCGCCGCCATGGTCGCGATCGTCGACATTGTCGAAGACGGACGGGATGTTGAGCTCCTTGTAGATCCAGGACACGCGAGACTCCGGCCCATAGATGCCGATCCGGTTGCCGTTGGTGATGATCACCAGGCCGGCGCCCTTGCCCGCGGCGGCTGCGCGCGCCTCTTCCACTTTCGCGTCCAGCGCGACGATCAGTTCGGCTGCGCGATCGCTCTTCCCGAAGATCTTGCCGAAAGTGGTCAGATTCGCCTTCACGCTGTCGATCAGGGCGGCGTTGTCGACCGATACGTCCAGAGTCGGCGCGATCCGGGAGAGCGTCGGATAGGCGGTGCGCGAACGTCCGGCCACGATGACCAGATCGGGAGACAGCGCCGCGATACCCTCGATGTCCGGCTCCTGCAACGAGCCAACCTTGACCATGTCAGCGCTGACCTTGTCGGCAAGATGGCCCGGCACGTTCGAGCCGGGCACTCCGGCCACCTTGACGCCGAGTGCGGTCAGATTGTCGAATGCGGCCCAGTCGGTGACGACGACGGATTGCGGTTGCCCCTCGATGCGCGTTTCACCCTGTCCGTGAGGTATGATGAGGCTTTGTGCTATCGCAGGGCTTGAAAACGCCAGCATGGCTGCGAGGCCGAGTGTGAAGAGATTTATCATCGGATGATCCCGGACGTGTCAAACAGCAACCAATTCCTTGGTGCGAATGATGCTGATGGTGCAGTGATTGAATGGAATATTTCTCTCATATCATTTCTCTGGCGACCGTCAACAAACGTGAGTACGCTATTCATCTTTTGGAGTCTTGTCGGCGGGCGGCGGCGAGGAAGCTGGCGGCCGGCGGACCGGTCGAGAATTTCGAGCCGCCTGCCATTCCGGCCTGTTTCCCGAAACAGCAGACATTCCTCAAGCTATTCCACAGCACGGTTCCCGGCGTAAACGAGCGAGTCATGCAGGTTCTGCATTTCCGTCCTCAGGAATTCCGGCGCATTGGAAAGCGGCGCGGGCCTGGTCCCGGCACGAATGGCGTCCGATAAGGCCGTCAGCGCACGGTCGACTTCTTTCTCGCCATCAGGGCCAAACAGGGAGCGGGCCATTTCCGGGGCCGCTTTGGCCCCGGCATTCTCCAGCGACCAGCATGTGGCGAGCACGCGGTAGGCGAGGCGCTGCGCGGCCACCACCGCCGGCCATGAGCGCTCGGCGACATCACGATGCCACGGCGTTGCGCCAATGGCGGCATCATAGGTCTGGAGCAGAACGATGGTGCGGTGCTGGAGATCGCGACGTGCCTGCCGGGCTCCGTCGGTGGCGATCTCGCCATTGGCGGCAAGGCCTGCCGTCGTCCTCAGCGCGGCCAGCGTATTGATCAGTTCCTGCGGAATACGCACCGCCACGGCGCGCGGCGTCGTCAAGGCCAGCACCACAAGCCCGATCCCGCAGCCGATGAAGGTGTCGGTGCCGCGCACCCACAGCATGTGGCCGACATCGGGCACGGGATGCCCGCCCGCGGCGATGGTCAGCGCCGCCGCCGTGATGAACACGACGGCCAGCGCATAGTTGCGGATCACGGTCATCTCGATGATGAACTGGACGAGCATGAGGGTCAGCACGAGCCAGAGCCCCTGGGGATGGATCGCGAGGATGACGCCGGCCACGATGAGGCCGACCATGGTGCCGCTTGTCCGCTCGACGCCGCGTTGCAGGCTGCGCGCCCAGTCGAGGCCTTGGTGAAGCATCAGGACCGCCGCCGCCATTGTCCAATAGGCGCGTTCTAGGTCGAGCGCGGCGGCGATCGCTCCGGCGATTGCCGTGGCGACGCCCACGCGGGCCGCCACGAGGAGCGGCGGCGACCACGGCCGCAGGCTTTCCTTCAGCAATTCCGAAAATCCGTGGTGGCCGAGCGGGACATGGCCAGGGTCGGTGTGTTCGCCATCGTTTCCGCTGTCCAGCGCCTGCGCTGCGAGCGAGCGCGCCTTGTCAGCGAGAACTGAAAGCGAAAACCCCGCATCGGCAGTGGCGTTGACGACGCTGACGAAGATCAGGTTCAATTCCCGGTTGATCGCGCGCAGACGGCTGAGCGCCCCGTCTGGTCGAGGCCGGGCCGGCTGATGCGTCACCAGCGCCGTCCACGATTCGTGCATGGCGAGCGCCGCCGTGTGGCGTGCGCCGTCCTCGCCGGGCGCGCCTGCGGCCTCCACAAAGCGCGCGACGGCTCGCGCTGCGGCCGTCACCGCCGCTCTTTCCGGTCCTCGCGGCGACACAAGCGCCCCCGCCATATGGGCCAGCCAGGCGAACGCTCCTCCTGCGAAGACCAGAAGGCCGATCTGTAAAAGGGTCAGATGGCCGGTAGGCATTCCAGTGCCGGCCGCACAGGCAACCGCGAACATGTAGGCGCCCGGCGGTCCGACCCGCAATGCGTTGCACAGGAATGTCGCCACCATGGCGATGACGACGACAGTAGGCACGACCAGATATGGCAGTTCCGCCGCCCATACGCCGGCTGTGACCGCCACGGTGAAGGATGACGCGATCACCGCGAGATAGGTGGCGCGGTTCAGATAGGGACGGTCGCTGCCATAAAGTGCGGTGAAAGCGCCGATGGTGGCCATCAGCCCGGCGGTGACGTCGCCCGCTAGCCAGCCGACGAAAACTGGCCTGACCCCATGGGGTGGTCCGGTTTCAGTCTTAATGCATGATGGGCTTTTGGGCCATTGTCTGGGCAGATGATGGCGCTGACCCGCGTGG
>NZ_JBEPMN010000027.1:0-12849 GCF_040545755.1 Aquamicrobium ahrensii | reverse complement strand
GCCTGGCTCGGCCCGACCGAGACAACAACGATCTCCTCGACCTTGCCCGCCTCCTTCAGCCGGATCGCCTCCTCAACCGCAATCTCGTCAAACGGGTTCATCGCCATCTTAACATTGGCAAGCTCAACACCGCTGCCGTCGGCCTTCACGCGAACCTTGACATTCGCATCAACAACCCGCTTGACGGGCACGAGAACTTTCATGGGAGAAAACCTTTTCGGAAGAACGTTCAGGAACTGGACTGCCAGGGCAGGACGATCCGACAAGCCGGCTTTACTAGCCGGACCGTCCTGGCGTCATGCAGCCTGGGAGGACGCCGCCGCCGATGCGCCTGCCAGGCGTCCAAACACGGCGCCCGCCATAAGGCCGGTTCCGCCCGGATAATTGAAGTAGAAAATACCGCCCACGAGCTCACCAGCGGCAAACAGCCCGTCGATGGGAACTAGGTCCACATCGAGCACTTGCGCCTTTTCGTTGATCCGCAGCCCGCCGAAGGTGAAGGTGACACCGCAGCCCACCTGAAACGCCTGAAAGGGGCCATCCTCGAGCGTATTGGCCCAGTTGGTCTTGTTGACCTTGAGGCCGGTAGTGGCGCGTCCGTCCTTGACATTCGGATTGAAGGGGACGTCTCTCCTGATTGCCGCGTTGTAGGCGCAGATTTCCTCAAGCGCCGCCACCGGGTCGACGCCTTCCAGCTTTCCGACCAGTTCCTCGAGCGTGTCGGCCTTCACGGTCGTGACCTGTTTGATCCGGTATTCGTCGCGCAGCAGATGGGCTACTTTCGAATCGAATATCTGCCAGGCGAAATTACCCGGCTGTTCGAGAATGACCCGTCCATATTTGGCATAGGTGTAGTTGCGGAAATCCGCACCTTCATCGACAAAACGACGACCGTCGGCGTTGATCATGACGCCGAAAGGATAGGAGTGTTTCTGGAACCCGTCACCCACGTCGAGATCGCCAAACTCCGGCGCGTTGAAGTCCCAGCCCACCGCGTGGCAGCCCGACCAGTTGCCGTAGACGGCGGCGCCGATCGCCTGCGCCATCTTGATGCCGTCACCCGTGTTGAAACGCGAGCCGCGCACCTTGGCAAGCTCCCAGTTCGGGCCGAGAAACTGGGTGCGCATCTGTGGATCGGCCTGGAATCCGCCGCTGGCGAGAACCACCGATCTGGCCGCGATTTCGAACGTTTCGTTGCCCTGCTTCACGGTGACGCCGCGAATGCGACCTCTCTCGGTGAGCAACCCGGTCACGCGGCAACCGTAGCGGACGTCGATACCCTTGGAACGGGCGATCTGAGTCTCGCTGTCGACCAGGCCGGGGCCACCGCCCCAGGCCTCGACGGTGAGCCCACCCCAGAACTTGAACCTGCCGTCGACCTTGAATGCCTGCCGGCCATAGATCGGCTGGAAGCGGACGCCTTTCGAGCGCAGCCACTTCATGGTGTCGAAGGAACGGCGGACAAGGAGTTCGCACAGGGTCGGGTCGGAGCGATAGCGCGTGACGCGGAACATGTCGTCGAAGAACTGGTCTTCGGTATAGGTGCCGAAATCGGTACGATCGATCTCCTCCTGAGACAGGTCGGGCATGACCTCGAGGAGATCCTCCACGCCACGATAGGCAAAACGGATCGCTCCTGCGGTAAAGCGGCTGTTGCCGCCGTTTTCCGCCTCGGGCGCGCGCTCGAGCACGATCACCTTTGCACCGCTTTCCTCCGCCGCCAGCGCGGCGCTGAATGCTGCGTTGCCAGCGCCAACCACAATCACATCACAGGTATCCATACTGTCCTCTCCTTTATATGCATGCGACTGTATGCAATTACATGCAAATAGACAAGGGCATTTCATGAAACCTTTCGGGGCGGCGCTCATTTGCAGCCAAAGGCTGAAGCGACGTTCACGCCAGGGTCTTGACCCGGCAGATGCGGTTGTGCTCACTCGCCAGGCACTGTCGGCGTCCGGGCATTCTCCAAAAATGGGGGAACAACCGGAACGCCTGCGGTTCTAGAGAGGGGATCGAGCGGCCGTCAGGCCTTTACGGCCCTGGGGTGCAGCGCAGATCGGCGCGGATGCGAAACGAAGAGTCGAGGGTAATGTCAGCCAGGTCCGGAAGAAACCGCGACGAGCCATTGAGCACAGCGGTTTACCGCAACCTTGTCGAAAAACTTCGCAGCGGCACGCTGGCGCCAGGCAGCCGGCTGCGCGAGGAGGAACTCGCCGCATCGCTCGGTGTCAGCCGAACCCCAGTGCGCGAGGCGCTGGCCCGCTTTCAGGCGCGAGGCCTTGCCTATATTTCATCCGGCGGCCTGATTGTTGCCGAGCTCGACCGCCGGCAGGTCAACGAACTCTATGCCGTGCGCGCCATGCTGGAGGGCTCTGCAGCACGTTTTGCCGCAATGAATGCTGCGCCAGCCGACATCGAGGGAATCCGCCACGCGGTCGAGCTTTTCGAAAACCAGCCCGACGATGCTACGGCGCTGGCAAAAGCGAATACACTTTTTCACGAATCCATCTACCACGCCGCCCGCAATGACTATCTCTTGCGGATACTGGAAGATCTCAACGACTCCCTGGCATTGTTGCCGCGCACAACGTTCCAGCTTCCCCAGCGCCGCGACGAGGTTCGGCTCGAGCACAGGGAGATCGTCGCAGGCATCGAGGAGAGAAATCCTGACAGGGCCGAAGCCGCTGCACGCGAGCATATACATAGGGCCCTGGCCAGTCGCCTCAAGCTTCTGTTCTCAATATAGAACACGTCGCCTGAAAGTGGGGAGCGGGAGAGGAAAAGGTGGAGTCAGGCTGCGAGGGGACGCTAGCGCATTTGGCGCTTCTGTTCATGCGGGTTGACGAGGCTATTGGCGGCACTTTAGGCGGGAAACTGGAAATCGGTTCACCGGACAAATCCCAAGGAGATGCCGTAGCCTCGGCACATCAACCGTAACATCCCGAAGGTAGATGTTAAAATCGCCGAGGTGCCTGAGCACCTTCCCATGCCTGTTCGATGTGCCGAAGCCGCATCGACAGATGGAACCAGTCAAGACCATGCGTTTCGGCCTGCCGTGTCGCGCTGAGCACAATATCTTGCAGTCCAACATCTCCGTCGCTGAAGACAGTGGCGTCTCGGCCAGAGAGCCAGCATTGCGCCCACATTGCGCATCGTACTTGCCGATGGCCACGTTCGGCGCGGCCACGAACTGACGCGCCGGCCGTTCCGGTGAAACAACGCGACCTATCGCAATCTCGAAATGTCGGCTCTGATATCCGGGAACTGCGCGGATATAGACGTCATCGATAAATGCGGAGATAGGCGCTGCGTGGGTCCGGCTGATGCGGTAAGGACTACCAGCGTCCCGCCTTGGCAAGCCGGTTTGACGACGGTCCGATGATGATTGTGTGGTCGAGTGACCGACACAAAAAGATCAAGTGAAACGACGGCGGGGAGCGGGGTTGAGCCTGGATTCGCTCCGAATGGATCGCAGGAGAGCGTAATCATGAACCCCGCGAACGCGGTCGCGACATTCCCAATCCTGCAGGCTGGCTGGATCCTCCTGAAACTACGTAAGCTTCTCCTTCAAACGGGCCTGTATCGCTTTGCCTTCCTCCAGGGAGATGCCGAATTCGTCGAGCCGCGCCGCGCTCGACAATTGCGATTTTTCAACGCTGCGAAACGCCATCGGTGCCGACAAACTCCACCCAGACATTCATCTTCAATTGCGCTGCCGATGAGTACTCCCTCGGAAAAGGGTTCTGACTATGCCCCCACCTTTTTTTCCACTCCCGATATCAGCATGATCTACCGGCCGAAGATGGAGCAGCTCAGCCAGAGCACCTGACACATTTCCGCTCAGCGTCTGAGGATAAAAGTCCACTGGCAGCTAACGGGTGAACGTCCTACATTCCGATTTGCGCATCGCCAGCGGCCCCGCCGGAGCCTTCCGCACTGCCAGGAGCCCCGAAGCGGTTTGCGTCGATGTGCAAGAGTGCGGCGCAGGTATCAGGAGGGGGCGTCGCCGTACCGGGACCGGTTTTGTGTGTAGATCATGCAGCCAACACAGGCGCGAGCCGGGTATTTGCGCTCGCTGAAGTCCCGTGTCGGATATGCCGCGGCTTCAGATTCTACAATCCCCAACCAGAAATCTTCCGATCAGAATGGCGTTTGGCCACCTGGCTGGGCTGACGCCGTGATAAAATCCAGCTTCCCTTCTTGCGGACTATGATCATGTTTTCGCATATGTCGTTGTCTTGCGACCGGCTCTCGCTTTGGGTGACATGCTTTAGAATTTGACACCGCCGCCCTGAGCGCCGGATGTGGCGCCTTCTCCTCCTGCACCTGCCGCCTGCTGCGCGGCTTCGCGATTCTGGACAAAAGCTCGCGCATAGGCGTCGGCATCGGTGAGGATCGTTTCAACCCAGTCCATCGAACCACTCGGATACCCCGCTTTGAGAGTGCGGCTGGCGTTGAAATTGACCTCGGAACTAAACACCTCGCCGCAGTCCGGTTGGCGCGTGGGGCTGCGCTTAAGCGGATTGCGCATGCGTTCCGGCAATTTGGCGTCATGAATGAGCGAGCCATCGGCTATGACGAGCGTCGGCGCGGGGTTTCCGTCGGTCCATGCGGCGGAAAGGGCCTGAACCACGGTATTATAAATATAGGTCTGGTTGCTGCATTGAGTTTCCTTGCCGGCAGCAAACCACACATTGCTACCCTGGCCCATCTGCCCCGTATAGGGAGCTCCATACTTCTGCAGCAGGCTTTCGTTGATCTCCACTTCCGGAACGGTTGAAGGATCGAAGTAGATGCGACGCCACGCAGCGGCGACCCTCCCCTCGATCGCGGGCGGTTCGTCGATGAGGCCTATCATTTCCTTGCCATTGGGAGAGACGAACAACTTGCCCGATGTGGCAGGCGTAACCATGCCACGCTCGATCGAGCCGTCATGCGCTCTGATTCCCTCGAATACACGCCCAACCGCCATATGCTTGCGGATGACCGCTTCGGCGGTTTCGAAGTCGTCTCCGAGACTGATGCCGATAATATCGTAGACGCGCACCGTTGACTTTTCTTCCCGCGGCTCCGGCATGTCCAAGCGTATCGGACCGATCGCCAGCTGTTGCGCGACATTCCGCGTGGTTGCATCAACGAGCGCGGCGTCAATGAGGCTGATCTGGAACACTGGCGCAGGCAAGGCGACGGAGGGCCCTTCAACATTCCAGCCTGCTTCGGCGAACACCGATGGCGCAACTTCGTCGCCGATGCGCGCGCCTAAAACGGCGATGGTGACCTGTATGTCCTGGTTGCGACCTTGTGAGGGGGCCAGCGCAGTGTCGATCTGCTGTGTGAGCTCAAAAAGCTCGACCGGCCATGTATCCTCGCCCAGTTTTTTCAGGATTTTCAAAGTTGCGTGGCAATAGGCGTCATTGGGTCCGCATTCCGATCTGGGTTTCAGGTGGACCGTGCGATCCTGCATCCCGAACGAGGCTTCCAGACGATCGCAGTCGTTGAGGTCCGTGTCGGGATTGTTGCGACAGGCCTGAATATGATTTTCGATCCCGTTTTGCGCCTTGATGCGCCACACGCCCGGAAGACGAACCACTTTGGCCCGATTGCGGGGGAACGAAATCGTGAACTGATCGGGAAGCCTGGCGGCACGGCTGGCCGACCATTTTCTGAAGTCCGCGAGCAGCGTCGCCATGTCCTTCGCCTCGGGCGCAAACCTTATGTTCCGGAAAAATTCTCCCCATCGCAGTTCCTTGTCGTAGGAGGACTTTTCAGCTTCGTAACGGCTCCAGAACATACGCTCCCAGTCCTGATCGGAGATCGACTGCGGGACATGTCGAAGCGCAAGCAGGTCCATTGTCTCGGCATTGAGCGGCATGACCCGTCCTTCCGGCGCTTCGATGGTTTGATCGCCCGCCCCATACTGGATGCTGTCCGACAGGTTGAACGAACTCGTGGCGATAACCTTCCCGCCAACGACCACCTCCGCCGATTTTGGCGTAACGGGCAGAACCATCAGTTCAACTTCGCCGCGTTTCAGCCGCCTGGCCTCGCCGCGCTCAACGGTGAGTAGCACCTCAAAACTCCGATAGTCTTTTTCCGGCAGTTGGCGAACGGCAGCCTCGAGTTTTTCCCGGTCAACCGGAAAACGGTAGTCGCTGACCGGTCGGTCGAAGAGCAGCGCGCCGGACTCAGCCTGTTCCCCCCGACTGACAAAAATCAGGCGGTTCGCTCCGCCGCCAACCGTGCGGGCAATCAACTCGTCAAGGGCGCTTTTGTTCGCCCCGCCAACGCGGGCGTTCTCATCGCGAACAAAAAAAGTCGAAAGAGCGATGCGCGGCAAGACGGCGGGCAGATCGCTTTCAACCTCGACGTCATCGCTTCCGCCCGACCCGCCAATGCGTAGCGCTCCCAGCGAGCGAACAACAAGATTTTTGGAAAGGGCTTGTGCGCGCTTGCGCGTCCATTGCTCATATGCGGTTTCCTGACCCTCCCAGGTTTGGGCAGACGCCGGAAAGAAGGGGCCCCAGGGATCGTGCTGCTTCCAGTTCGCGCCGTGGTCGATACGGTATATCGAGCGCTCTATTCCAAACCGCAGCCTGGTTTCCTGTACCCAGTCGATTGGCCTGGCGGGCGGAAGTCCGGCATTGATTGCGGCAAGCAGAAGCGTGTCTCCCATGAGCGGAACAGACTCTGACACCGCCAGGCTCTCTCCCTCGCTGCCGGCAACCGGCGCCTGTGCGCGTGGAAATTCGTAGACGAGATCGGTCAATCCGCGATCGGCATACCCGACGAGCCGTTCCAGACGATAGGAAATGTCACCAGTTTGCTGTCCAATACGGGTTATGGTGACGGTGGCGGCCATCCAAAGGTTGCGATTCTCCATGCGCTGGAGCACGTCCTCGGCTGCGGCGGCGTCGACAGGGAGTGAATCAGGCAAGGCGAACTGCGGTCCGACGCTGTGCGGCGCATCAAACAACTGCATGGGACCACCGGACGAATTCAGAGGAAAAGCCTTTCGCGCCATGTCATATGACTCGAGACCCAGCCTGCCCGTCAGCACCACTGTCAGCGGCAACTTCGGCGCGATGGCTCTCAGGCGAACTGCATCCTGCGTGACAAATTCCTCGTAGGATCGTTTTTTCTCAAACTCGTTGTCGCCGGCCCAGCCGCGATAGGTGTTGAGCAGTGCATCCCTGCGCCTGCCTCGAAGGTAAGCGCGTGCATGAGTTTCCGCCGTCGCATCGTGGTTGAGGATTTCAGGATGCTCACCCAGCCGTAGCAGCCCTATCAATCCGCTGAGACCTTGCGGTTTTCGGGGCTGCAATGAATCTGCTGTGGGCAGGCCTTGATGTTTGACAAGATCGGACAGCAGCGCATCGAGTTCGGGGGATAGCGGCGCGCCGGAAGCCTGCAGCACCGCAGGCGTGTCGTTGAACAATTGATCCTCCGCCAGCTCGCCTGAAGGCGGGAAGCCGAGTTCCGCGATCCGATCTTCGTAGAGCAAGGTGAGACAGGGGACTTCGCTGCCGCATGCCTGTCTCTTCTCCAGAAACGCGCGCTGCGTGTTTCGCCAGTGCGCCGCGTCCGCCTCCGATGCGTCCTTAATCAGCTGCGCGTAGTTCGCGCTCATCTGGCTATCCAGATGGCGGAGCGTCGCAGACGCGCAGACTGCAAGTTCATCGCTCGCTCTCGCTTGCTCACAGTCGAAACCTGGTTGGTTCGCGAGAATCTCGGGATCATGGGTCGGCTGGATTTGGCCGAATTCCGCTTGCTGGTTTCGAGGAGCGGTTTGATCGCTACGGTTGTAGACCGCGCTCAGGGTCGCCAGCGATTGCGTATCCGGCATGCGCGACAACGGCAGGCCGTAATCACGTTGGAACTGGTTGAGGGCGCCCAGCGTCCGCGCGCCAAACACTCCGTCGGCGTTTCCGGCGTCGTAGCCCAGGCCGTTCAGCATATTCTGCATGGAGCGCACGGATTGGGCGTCCATCCGCGTTCCCTGCGGCTGCTGGCGGGAGCGCGGCTGGACCCCATGGCCGGGATCAGGCCGCAGTATCGGCCGGCTTGGAATGAGGAGTTCCTGGAGCAGTCGGTCGAGGCCCTGTGCATTTCCCGGCGTGGATTGTGCGGACGCCAAAGCTGCAGGGACCACGAGGAACGCACCAAACAGCCCACGTCGCAGAAATCGAAGAATACATTCTGCTCCCGCCATGTTCTCCTCCTCCTACATGAGCGAGCGTCATTCTGGAGGAAGTTGAACATCCCGCGGATAGAGCCGCAAGCTCACCAAAAGTGGGTAGATCTCCCTCAGCTGGAATACCTTCTTGGCGATATCAATGCCCAGGATATCAATGTTCATGATTACATTCCTTGCGGTCGACAGGCCCCTAGCCTGCCGGTGGGAGGGAGACCGTCCATCCCATTAGCTGGCGCAAGGATTTTGGTGGCCCTCACGAGGGATCAGGTGAAGCTCCTGAAAGAGCTCGCGAAGAGAATGACCGTCTGCGCATGTGGCTTCGATGGGCTTCGTGGCGGCCACGGTTGCCGAGGTGACGACGCTCATGGCGGAGGACTGCGGCGGCAGGGTCGCTCCCGAGCCGGGGAGCCGCACCATCACCGTAACCTATCATTGGGATTCCGCCACGCAGCGCTACATGCCGGATTCGGATGCTTTCACACTCCTGGCGCACGAGAACCGGCAGCGTTACTGACAGGCAGGAGGAAATCGCCGGAGCCGCGCCGGCGGATTGGAGGCATCGATGAGACCGATCGGACAAGCACGCACCGTATTGACGGCCGCCGCCCTTGCCTGCCTGCCTGCCGCGGGCGCACTGGCGGAGGAAAGCCCTGGATGGCATGGCGAGGCCGGTCCGCATGGCGCGTCGCTCACCTACGGCGCTGCGCAATCTGGCCACGCGCCTATCTCCTTTTCCTGCACGCCCGACGGCAACGGCGTGTCCTTCGTCTTCACATTCATACTCGGCGATTCCGCCGACAGCGCCGAGGTCGAGGTGCTGTTGCGGGCCGGTGACATCACGGTGCCGATCCGGACCACCGGCATGCATGATGACGATATCCGCAGCAGGCTGTACATCCTTGAGGGAAAGACCGTTCTCAACGACCGCCTCACCGACCTGATCACCTCCGACGGCATCCTCGTGGTCGTCATGAAGTACGACACAAGGGAATATCCGCTCGACGGCGCGCGGGAGGCGGCCACGCCCCTGTTGGAGACATGTGCCGGCCAGGCCCCGGAAACCGGTGTGGCGACGACGACCATCTGCCGGATGAGCGCCTGGTCCAGCGACCCGGATCCCGCCGGCCTGAATGTTCGCGCCGGCCCCGGCACGGACTACGCGGTGATCGGCCGGCTGCCGCCGCCCCAGGATATAGGCGGCATGAGTTTCGCCACCGAAGTATCCATCGTCGGATCGCGGGACGGCTGGTTCAAGATCGACGCGGCGACGATCAATAACTACATCGTCGACTATGGGCCGGACCCGGTTTTCGAGGGGGAAGGATGGGTGTCGGGTAGACTTCTCGCCCTCTCAATTGAAGGGAGCGACCTTTTCATGGAGCCGTCGCGCCATGCACCCCTCGCGCTTGAGCTCTCTGAAAACTCCGGACTCCGTCAAGCCCCCGACTACTTTGGGTTTGAGCTTGAACTTCGCGCCTGCATGGGCAACTGGGCGGAAGTGGAAATAACCGATCTTGGCAAGCGTGTGCGCGGATGGACGGATAACATCTGTTCAAGCCAGGTCACGACATGCCCATGACTGCGGAACGCTGAGCACTGTAGCACATCCAGACAGACGGCAGCATTGTCGGTGAGGGTAACGCGTGCTTCGTGTGCCCCTGTCTTCGTTGGAAGCTCAGGATGGTCTCCCGGCGGCGGACCAGTTGGCGCCGTTTAGATCCCCGCTCGGGACATCTGGCGAAACTGATTGTATCACTTCCGCAGAATCTTCTTCATCGCCTTGCCCCTGGCGAGTTCATCGATCAGTTTGTCCAGATACCGAAGTTTCTTCATGAGGGGCTCCTCGATGGCTTCGACTCGGGTGATCAGGGAGCGTTAGGGGTTCAGCCGGGGCGAAGCAGTCCTCACTGCATCAGACCCGCAATCCACTCCGGTCGCCTTGCTGCATATGGTGACGCGTGTTCGGGACAGAGACCTCCGTCATGCAAGTTCGTTGTAAAGCGGCACGGTCGGGGTGTGAGCGTCGATCGCCATCACGACGCTGGTGGCCAGAGGAAGATGCCGCTTCTCGGCCTGCCAGACCTGCCGGAAACGCCGGACGGTTTCCGCGGCGGTATCGATGACGAGCTTTTCGGGCAGAAGTGCCTTGGCCGCCAGATGCCGAAGCTCATCGGCATCGAATTCCGCCATTTTCTTGGTGCGAGAGAAATTGAGTGCGGCGGTATCCTCGCCCTCGATATAGGGGACGGTCGATACCAGATCGTAGGCAGGCGATAGTGCAGCAGTACGCCGGTCGGGATAGACCAGCGACCAGTTCTTGAGGTGCATGTCGCCATTGCCGATCAGAGCACTGAACACGAGGCGACGAATGAACTCGGCGGCGCCGGCATCTCCGGCCTCGGTGCCGATGACGCGCGCGATGTTGGCGTAGCTTGCGCGCTTGTACTTGTCGTCCGGGAAGACCCCGAACACCTGCGCGAAATCCTCGGTGTGGACAGGACCATCGCCGGTTCGATCGAAGCGGCTGACAGAAAGCGCCTGCCCCTTGAGCTCGCCAACGCCTTCTGGAATGCCGAAGATTGCATCCAGATCGACCAGGTTGATGACCGGCACTTCCATGCCGATCATCCCGGCGATCGTCATCATCGAGAACTCGTTTTCCGGAACGCCGGTGAACTGCTGAGACGGGAGCTTTACGATCCAGGAGCCGCCGACGCCCTCTGCGGGAATGGTCAGACCCCCGCCCTTGCCTGCGTTCCCGAACGCGGAGAACTTAAGCTGCACCCCGGCAAGCGAAAAGCGGAGAGCATTGGGTTTGGCGTTCGCCGGCAAATCCTCATCGTCGCCAGGCGGAAGGGCGCCGCCGGCCGCTGGATGGATCGAGAGTGCTCCGGGCAGGTCGAGGCCAAGCACCCAAAGCAGGAAGAATTCGCGCTGCTGGTTGACCCCTGCGCGCTCGGCGAGATAGCGGCGCAGACCTCCCTCGGGGAGCAGGTTCGAGAAGAAGGGCGGAACGACCCGCTGTGTTGGGCGAATTTTGGTGATGAGGCCACCCAGATCGTCCTTGAAAGACAGGCTGAGGGTCGGGCGATCCGGGTTCTCGACATAGTCTTCGTTGAAGGCAAAGATCGTCCGCTCGCCCTGCAGGTGGGTCAGCGTGCCGATCGGCTCGCCGTAGAGCCGCACGTCGAGAACCGAGACATCAGGCATCGCCATCTCCATCGTCGAGCGAGTAGGCCGGCTTCGGCTCGGTGCTCACCCTATGGGCGATGGAGTTGCGCACCCGCTGCAGGTTCTGCGCGATGTCGCGGACAATAGGCGCCGCTTGGTCGCTCGCCTGATCGCGTTCGAGGCGAGCGATGAGCTCGCGCACCAGCTGCGTCTCCTGATCGCCGAGGGTCACCCGACGCAGAAAACGCAGCGTATCTTCAATGCGATCGAGATCGGCCGAGCTGCCGTAGAGCTGCTTCATCTTCTTGACCAGCCGCTCGGCACGGGCGAAGCGCTTGTAGTTGGGCTGGCTGGCGTGGATATGCATGTCGGGTGTTGCCTGCGCCTTGACCAAGCCCAGCACCGCGGGCACGAGTTTTTTCGGCACGAGTATGAGCTCGAGATCGAGCGCGCGGGTCATATCGATGAAGCTCGACAGCCCAGGCTCCATCTTGCCGCTCTCAATTTGGGAGATGTGGCTCTGTGTCAGCCCCGCTCGCTCGCTAAGGGCGCGCTGGCTCACACCGGAAGCCTCGCGGATCTCCCGTGTTTGCGCGATCAAGCTTTCGCTCTGATAGGACATGATGTAGAATCCAGATCAAAATTCAGGTAGTGATCAGAATGCTATATCTATCGCATCGCATGGGCTTCGTCAATACTGATGATATAGAATAATGATTGAATCGACATTACGATATATAATAATGCATCATCGTACCATGCATGTGAGGGAGGCTGGGCCCAGAACAAGAACTGTTCAAAATCGTACGCTAAGGCCGAGCGGTGCGTGAACAGCGTTTGCTTGTGTCTCCCGATTTCCTGCGCGCAGCGTCTGACCTCAGTGGAAAACCGTAGCGGCACGACAGCCGATGTTTCCACATCCCATCTGCTCGGTAACATTCACCGGCGGTTGGTGTTGTGTGCGGAGTTGATCAGTGGCCAGGCGCAAGATTCTCAAATCTCAGGATCGACGGGGGCTTTTCGATATTCCGGCTGATGAGGACAGCCTGATCCGACACTATTCATTGTCCGCAGCGGATCGACTCGAAATTGACCTGTGCAGGCGTGAGCACAATAAGCTCGGCTTCGCTGTTCAGCTTTGCGCGATGTTGGGCTTGCGGCCCGCGCCATAGCTCGTCGTCGCGCGGAGGGCGCGCTGATCGAAGGGGGCTGACACCTGAGAAGCTGCAAGCGCTCGACAAGCTGCTCGAGGTTGACACAGCGGTCGACCAGACACGCTTCCATTGGTTGCGGTCCGCGCCGGAAGCGCCCGCGGCTTCAAATCTGTAGGGCTGACCGAACGAATTGCCTTTCTGCGCACGTTCGGGATCGATCCAAGCTTAAGGGTGTGATTTTTCATGGAATGAGGACCCTGTTTAAGGGGTGATTTTCGTCCAAACGGGACCCCTTAACGTGGGGTCATCAAGATGCCTCCGGTTTGA
>NZ_JBEPMN010000026.1:0-13288 GCF_040545755.1 Aquamicrobium ahrensii | reverse complement strand
GGCAATCAGGGCGTCAGCCCCGATATGCTCAAGGGCTTCGCCCGCAAAGCCCGCGAACGGATACGACTCGATGATGGCGGCTACCGACGCGACCATCTGCGCGCACTGGCGCAGCGCGTCGAGGTCGCCGACGACGAGGTTCGCATCATGGGATCGAAGTCGGAATTGCTGCGAACGCTGGTCGCCGCTTCAAGCGTAGGAACGGCGGCGTTCGGCGTTCATAGTTCTGTTCTGAAATGGCGCACCTAGCCGGAGATAGTTCAAACTCCGTCTTCAATACTTTAGATGAATGGGAACGCCATCTCGCACAGCTAGACCATAAGGGTCTGCGGTGCGGTCATGGCCGACTTAAGCCAAAGATTTAGCTCGGCGGTCGCCGCCCAACCCAAAAAGACGGCCTACCCGCCGCCGTTCTCGCTTCGACTGACTTGTGACGAGCGGGCAAGGCTCGATGAGCTGCGGGGCAAACAGTCCCTCAGCGCCTATATCCGGCAACAACTTTTCGGGGATGCTGCTGCACCGCGCAAGAAAGGCGGCACCAGCCCTGTGCAGGACGCCGACGCTTTGGCCCGCGTTCTCGGCGCATTGGGCCAATCCCGACTTTCCGCCAACCTCAATCAGCTTGCCAAGGCTGTGAATATGGGGGCGCTGCCTATTACACCTGAAACTGAAGCCGACCTTGCAGCGGCGTGCCGCGACGTATCTGCAATGCGTGCCGATCTTCTCCGAGCACTCGGAAAGTCGCCGGGGGATGGGCCATGATCCTTAAAGCGAAAGAGCGCGGCGATGCGCCCCAGCTTGCACGCTACCTGCTCTCTACACGAGACAACGAGCATGTCGAACTGCATGATGTGCGCGGTTTTGTCAGCGACGATCTACGCAGCGCATTCAGCGAGGCAGACGCGATCGCCAAAGGGACGCGCTGCAAGAACTATCTGTTCTCAATGAGCCTCAATCCACCGGCTGGAAAAAAGGTACGCACGGAAGATTTTGAATCGGCGATTGCCAAGATCGAGAAGAAACTCGGCCTGGAAAACCAGCCCCGCGCCGTTGTCTTCCATGAAAAGGAAGGGCGACGGCATGCGCATGTTGTGTGGTCGCGGATCGACAGCGAGCGCATGCGCGCTATCAACATGGCGCACTACAAGGTCAGATTGCGTGATGTTTCTCGCGAACTCTACATGCAACATGGCTGGGAAATGCCGCGCGGCTTGCAGGATCGCACCCTGCGCGATCCTCTGAATTTCACACAAGAGGAATGGCGGCAAGCGCGGCGGGTCGGCATTGATCCTCGCGAAATCAAATCCGTTTTGCAACAATGCTGGCAGCGCTCCGATAACAAGGCTTCGTTCGAACGAGCATTGAAAGAGCGCGGATTCTGGCTGGCTAGGGGCGACCGGCGCGGGCTCGTCGCGATAGACTATCGCGGGGAGGTCTATTCGCTCTCGCGCTATGCAGGCGTGAAGGCCAAAGAGCTGGAAGCGCGGATCGGCGATCTGACACAGCTACGCACGGTGGTTCAGACAAAGGCAGAAATCTCGGTCGGCATGAGCGGCAAACTCGAAGCCTTCATTGCTGATGCCGAGCGTGAGGCCACGCAACGCCGTGACGAATTGGCGCTTCGCAAGACCGAACTGTCCGCACGCCACCGTGATGAGCGCGAAAAGCTCAACGCCGGTATCGAGCGCCGCTGGAAAGACGAAGCGCTGCGCCGCGCGCAACGATTGCCGAAGGGGATTTCCGGCATCTGGCATCGCCTGACCGGACAATACGCAAAAATCAGGGCGCAGAACGAACAAGAAGCGCTCGAAGCCTACCGCCGCGATCAGGCGATGAAAGACGATCTGATCTTTCGTCAGCTCGAAGAGCGCGAGGTGCTGCAATCCTATATCAGGGCGCAACGCTCGATCACGCACCAACGGCTCACCCTGCTACGCGAGGACGTCGCAAACTACAGCACGTTGGACAATCGACCACGAGACGAAGCGGACAATAGCATTAGACGGGATCTGCGCCGGACACGGCGCGAACGGCGGTCACGCCAGTGCGACTTCGATATTTAGTTCGGCATCGCGCGCTGCTTCATCAGTTCCGCATATCTCCGTCGCTCGTTGGCTTTCAATGCACTGAGAACATGTTCTGGCTCGCTGCCATGTTCGAGAGACCATTCGGCGTACTCGCGCGATACCTCGTCATCGAGACACGGTTCCTTGCGAGCGAAATATTCTTCGATGGTCGTGATGTTTTTGAGGAAAGCGTAAAGCGTGTCCTGGTCTTTGTAATGGTTGTGTTGGCTCATAGATGAACCTTACCCAAAAGCGCTGAACACGCGCAAATTTTCCCGTGCAGCTTGGCGACAAGCCCTTCCATCCAGCTCAACCTGCCAGTGTGCCTGCCCTGCCGTTCAAGGTCTAACTGCTCCCTAGAATATCCTGCTCTGTATCAATCCAACCAGCCGAACCATCAGCGCCTTCATGGGCCGATGATGTGTGCCGGGGCCGAAAGGCCCTGAATGGTTCGGGGCCTCCTTGAACAAAGGAGGATACGATGGAACTTGTTACACGCTTCGAAGCGGCAACCCGCAGCACCGCCGATCTGCACGGTCTGCTCAAGATGGCTTTTGTCGCCTGCGCGTCCGCGCCGCCCTGCTCACAGGAACGCCGCGATGCGCTGACCTCGATACGCACTATCGAATTCGAGTTGGCGCGGCGTTCTCCATGCCCCTAAGCTCGATGCGGCTGGCCTTTTGGCCAGCCGCTCCCCATCTTTTCAGAAAGCGGCCATCAAACCGGCCATTTTTGCGGCATATCTTCTGCTGTCATTCCATCTACTACCGTGATATTATTGACGAAATTAGTGACGAAGATGCGGCCATCAAAGCGGCCAGAAAGCCAGCCTTACCATGCCTATTCGAGACGACGGCGAAACAACAGGACTATTCGAGCCGCTGCTGGTTTCGGAAAGCTCTAAACATCGCGGCAAACTGGCTGATCTTGCCCTCGACCTTGCTACGCGCTCCGAAGGATTCCGGCGTAGCTTGCCCCCCTCCATAGCGACAGCGCTGGCCGACCTCGTGCGTTCCATGAATTGCTACTACAGCAATCTGATTGAAGGGCATAATACCCACCCGGTCGATATCGAGCGCGCGCTGAACAATGATTACAGCGCCGATCCTGAAAAGCGCAATCTACAGCTCGAGGCCAAGGCTCATATCACCGTCCAGAAATGGATTGATGACGGAGGCATTACCGAAGCTCCGACCAACCCCGATACCATCCGGGAAATCCACCGGCGCTTTTGCGAGCTTTTGCCGCGAGAGCTGCTATTTGTGAATGACCCGTCCACCGGAGAGGATGTTGAGGTCGTCCCTGGTGCGCTGCGCGAACGTGACGTGCAAGTCGGACGGCATATTGCCATCAGCCCCGGCGCGGTGCCGCGCTTTCTGGCGCGTATGGATGCCGCCTATGCCAGACTCGGCAGGGTGGATGCAATCGTGGCTGCTGCTGCTGCCCATCATCGTTTACTGTGGGTGCACCCATTCATTGACGGCAACGGGCGCGTCGCGCGTCTGGTATCCTATGCTATGCTGCTTAGATCGCTCGATACGCGTGGCCTATGGTCGGTGGCGCGCGGCCTTGCCCGCCGCGAGTCCCGTTACAAACAACATCTTGCCGCGTGCGACATGAGGCGGCGCAACGACATGGACGGGCGCGGTACGCTGAGCGAAGAGGCTCTGGCGGAATTTGCAGCATTCTTTCTGGAAACCTGCATTGATCAGGTCACCTTCATGGAAGAGTTGATGAAGCCAGAGCGACTGCGCGACCGGATTATGATTTGGGCGGAAGAGCAGATCAGGGCCGATGCCCTCCCGCCAAAGTCCGATATCGTCCTCAAGACCATTCTGTATCAGGGTGAGTTGCAGCGCGGCGAAGTCGCACCACTGCTAGGATTAAGTGATCGCGCCGCACGGCGCATCACGTCGGCGCTGATTGATATCGGCGCGGTGACCTCGGAAAGCACGCGTGCGCCACTCTATCTGGCGTTCCCGGCGAAATTCGCGGACCGATGGATGCCCGGCCTCTTCCCCGAACAGTAGCGCCGCGATTTTCGACGTTGGAGTTTGATCGACGTTCGTTATGCTCAATGAAACTGAGTAAAAATCGAGGTTTCCAAACCAAGGGCGACAAGCCCGATACGGCTGGCCAGGTGGCCAGCCGCGATTTTTCTACCTCTCTAAAATAAGGATAGCTGTGCGCCGCGCCAGCGCGTGCGCTCGGCTTCAAAATCCAGCCATGCGGTCACATAGGCAACTGCGCCGCCCTCCTGCTCAACACTACCGATAGGTATGAAGTGCGAGCGATAGCCTGTTTCAGTAACAGGCAGCGCCAGCCGGTTTTCGCTGTTCAGTTCGATATGTTCGATCATGCCGAATTTCTCCGGCGTGAAGGTGACTTCAATCTGAATGCCGCGCCATGTGATGGTGTGTTTTTCCATTTTCCTGATCCTCCGCGATGGGGAGCGCCGCTTATGCGGCGACTCCTTCTTGTTGGGGTTGCTGGCAACCGTGCAGGAAATCGGCGGCGCGCTGCGCATGGGCGGCGGCGGAAAAGATCGCACGCTTGTCGTCTTTGAGAACCTTCAGCCAGCTTTGGATATAGGCGGCATGATCGGTTCCCGCTTCCGGTGTCAGGCCAAGATCGGCACAAAGGAAAGCCGCGCCCAGCTCGGCCACCATTTCTTCGCGGGCGTAGCCTTCATCGCCCCAGCGCTTGCGGCCAAACTCGCGATCCAGCCGCGTCTTGTGCTTCGTCCAGTGGGTCAGCTCGTGCGCCAAGGTCGCGTAATAGGTTTCAGGGCTGTGGAAACATTCGAACGGCGGCATCTGCACATGATCGGTGCCGCCACTGTAGAAGGCACGGTTGCCGCCATGCCGGACATCTGCGCCGGTCGCGGTAAAGAACGCATCGGCATGTTCAATCCGCTGCGCGGCATCAATGACGGGCTCCGGCTTCGCATAGTAATGATCGGCTAGTCCGTCGATCTGCTCGACGTTGAAAACGCTGTATGCCTTCATAAACGGGATCGTTCGTTCTTCCTCGCTTCCGTCCGCGCCCTCCTCGGTCTTGGTAATGGTGTTGGCGTAAACAACGGGATTGCCGCGCTCGCCCTTGCGCACATGCGCGCCAAGTTCCTGCGCTTGCTTAAAAGTCATCCAGTACGGGGAATTGTAACCAGCCTCCAAGGCCGCACCCCACAGCATCAGCACGTTGATTCCGCTATAGGCCATGCCGTTGTGCCGCAGCGGTCTGACGATCCGCCCATCCATGTTTCCGGCGCTCCACGGCTTGAGCCATGTCAGTTCACCCCTCTCCAGATCGGCAATAATCTTGTCGGTGACTTGGCTATAAATGTCCTGTTTCATTGGTCTTTCTCCTAGTTTTAAAACCGGTTGCACATGCAACCGGACTAGGCCGCGCCAATGAGCGGGGGAGGTCCGTCAAGACCGCAGACAGCGGTGGGGGATCACCCGTCCTGCACAAGCGAAGCGCGGAAGGATGGGGATACCGCTGACTGCGCACGAAGCTTGCGGAGTGCTTGGTCTTGACGGAGGACGGGGCCGCAGGCCCAAACCAGAGAAAAGAAGGTCAGCCCGAAGGCTGGCAATATCCTGCGCAAGGGATGGAAGCCGACTGGCCGAGACTACAAGCTCGGTTTACGAGAGCCCGACCCAAAGGGTGCCGTCCCAAAAAAATCGCAAATTTATGAGGTAGACGCCGATAGAACAAAAAGCGTAAAAGCAATAAATCAGATACTCTTACTAAGCATATGATTATACATGAAATTATACAATTCTTGGAATGACAACAATCAATACGCTACAATGTGTTATGTCTTTTGTTTACGGCCTATTTGATCCTCGGAATGACAAGCTCTTCTATCATGGGATTACTGACAAACCTGAGCGTCGTCTGTCGGAGCATTGTAGGTTGAGATGTCAGACATCAGCGGGTTGGATAGAGGAAATTCAGCAGGCTGGCTCCCAACCGGAAATGAGAATATTTGCCGAATTACCCCGAACACAGGCTTTGGATTTCGAAAAAGAGCTCAACAGATTTTACGCGGCGCAGGGCGCACCTTTGGCCAATAATCAGCTAGGGCGAAAGCTTCGTTCACAGTGCAAGAATCACGGCAGCCCCTGGACGCCAGACGCCTCTTTGCAATTGCTTCGTCTGGTCCAAAAAGGCGCTGATATTCGCGAAATCGCTTTGGAGATGAAGCGCTCAAGACGAGCAATCACGCTCAGAAAAGCCAGGCTGGACACCAGCGATTTGGGCCGCCCCTTGCGAGAGGTCTTTTCAGAGCGGGCGCCGCCCCCTCTTCTTTGGCTGCGCATCTTCTTTATGAGGGTGATATCGTCACGCTAGGTCGTGCAACGTGGCGGAGGCTAAAGACGAGATCGCGACAGCCCGGCTTGAAATGACGCGTGTGGTAAGAGACTCACGCGACAGGAACAGCGACATTGTTCCATTTGCCTTTCCCGTTGTCTGAGGGAATGTGCGGTGCAACCTCGGCCACCGTCCGTACGTGAAGAACCGGCGGCTCTTTATTCATGTCCCACACATGAAAGATATAGGCGTCGCCGGATTTCTCGGCCTTGCTCCACTCATTCCGCGTCAGGATGAATCGAAGCGGCGAAACCGAGGACGATTTCACCTCGATCAATCGATTCTGAAGGCCCGTTTCCCCTTGGTCATAGGACAGCACGTCGTATCCAGCGTAGTTATCATCGAAGCCTGGCCATTCAGGTTCTTTTTCAATTCCAAGCGCGTTTAGCCGCGCACGCTCATGGTCTATTGTGAGTATTTCGGCGAAGCGGCCCTGCTCCATTTTCTCCTGATCAAACATCAGACGCGCATAGCCGGAGACGGCGTCCCACCATGTCACCACATGGTGCGGTGTGGGATCATCCATTAGCCCCGCCGCAGCGAAAACG
Organism: Aquamicrobium ahrensii; assembly: GCF_040545755.1. NCBI lineage: Bacteria > Pseudomonadati > Pseudomonadota > Alphaproteobacteria > Hyphomicrobiales > Phyllobacteriaceae > Aquamicrobium > Aquamicrobium ahrensii. The sequence continues at coordinate 6,294 of NZ_JBEPMN010000026.1, read as the reverse complement.
TCCTGATCGTTGGGATCAAGGGTTTGCACGAACCGCCTGCGACCACTGCGCATGGCTTTCGACCAGATGGGCTGATGCTTGAGCAGCACGGCTTTGATGCAGCTTTGATAGAAAGCGTGTCCGTCCAGAGGGCAATCCATTTCGACCAGCGACGAAAGATGTACGGACGCTTCCATATCAAGTGAATGAGCATCAGCTTCCACCTGATGGATCAGACTGAGAAGATCGGCGATATCCATCGCGGGGTTTTGCCCCATATATCGCCGCAGGAGGCGCAATCCTTCAAAACACGGCAAAGAAAAGATGCGTTCAGTGGAAATGAGGATGGTCATTCATCCTCCGGCGGGACCTCTGCCGCCGTACCCTCCAGTTCAGCGATGAGATCGATGATGTCTTGCAGCTCGATATCATAGTCGATGGGGTCGGCAGCTTCCTCTTCATCGAAAGCGATTTCGTGAAGGTCGGGGTCATCGAGCAGCATCTGCATGTTGCGGATCTTCTCAACAAGCCTGCGACTAACCGACATGTCGATGCTGCCGATTACCGGGGGCGCTTTCGACCTGTAGATATGGATATGAGTTTCCTGATCGGGCGGCAGGCCAAGGCGGTGGATACGGTCAATAGATTGCAGATAGTGCGTCGAAACATAGCTCCGGTCTGCATAAATGGCATTGTGGCACACGGTATGCAGACTGATCCCTTCACCGGCAGCAGCGGGATTAGCGATCAGCACAAAGCAGCCCGAGTCTTCGTGGAACCTCCGGATGCGCCCTTCACGGCTGTCCGGATCGCTCGCAAGACCCGAAGGTACGCCGCCGTGGATATAGACAGGGTTCAGATCGGCAAGGGCGGACGCGAAACTGTGAATTGTGTCTGTGAAGATCGTCCAGATTACGGACTTCTGTCCCTGCCGCGCCAGCGCGTAGGCGTGATCCATAACCGCGCGCATCTTGGACGAGTGTCCTTCTTCAAGGACAAGATCAACGACGCCAGAGCTGATTTTTGCGTCGTCATTTGCCATGGCGCTGAGCGCCAGAACCGGATTCATGGATAGCTGCAAAAGCCGCATTACGGATTTGCGAGCTTTCAATAACTGCGCGCCGCCCATTCCATGCGAGACTTGCTTCGAGTAGCTCCGAAGGAACTCGTTGCGAACCATCGAATACAAAGCAAGCTGTCCGTCATCCATGCTTACATCGATGAAATGTCGCTTTGCTTTTGGAAGGCCAAGCTCCCGCTTCGTCGTCCGAACATAAAGATTGCCGAGGACATCGCGAGGGGATTTGCCGTGAGATATTTCGAGGCCATACCCGTGGCCTGGCCAAAGAAAATCGAGCTGGGATTCAATATCCGAGGCCGCTTGAGGCATCGGGGTTCCGGTTAGAATGTCGCGTCGGACCGGATCATCGGCAATCCGCAGGAGGAACGCACCACGCTGCGAATTCCAGCCCGCTTTCATGCGGTGCGCTTCGTCCAAGACGAGATGCGTTTCCGTGGTAGCGAAATGCGCGCCGAGCAAACCTTGCTGGCGTATCGCCATATCATACGAAATGACAAACCGGGTCGCGCCGGAGCGGAGAGCGTCGCGGGTTTGTTCTTCGGAGCCGGTCAAGAGCGTAAAGGGCTCAGCGCCTTCGTCTGGCGCAGCCTTATCCATACATTCGCCCACAATATCGGCCCATGCTTGAAAAGCCGCTTTCGGGGCGACGACCATAAAATGCTGGCCGGGCTTGCGCGTGAGCAGGTGCAGGGCAAACGTAACCGTGGTCTTCCCGGCCCCCGGTACTGAGAAGTTGGCCCCATTACCCAGTGATAACAGGTGTGACAGATCCCTAAGCTGAAACGGTTTAAGGACACGCTTGGTGAAACCAAGTGCCTTCAACCGTTGCTCGATTTCTTCCGGTTGCATAACCGCCGTTAGTTCGGCGCGCTGGGCTCTGGTCTTTTTGATCTGTGCGGAGAAGGCACGAATTTTCTCGGCTGCGATGCCCTCCGGTTTGAAGCGGAAGTTCAAATTCGTCTGGTTCGCCTTGCTGCCAAGTTCCCGGATCACGCCAAGCATATCCGGCCAGGACAGCGTTATCTCGCCACCTGAAATGGTGTGATCAAGCCTCTTCGTCCGGATAGCCAGCTTTAAGCGCGCCCAAATCGGTGTCTCCAAGCCTTCGGGGAGGACAGCGAACGCGCCGCTATGGTCCGCATTGTAGCGAACAGCTACGGCAGTTGGCTCATCGCTCACGCACGCTTACCCCTCATTTGCTGCCACTTCATCCCCGGCGACCTTATCGGCCTGTCGCGCGGCAATAGCACCCTCGATTTTATCCAGTGCGCTACGGATTGTTTCAATCTGCTTTAGCATAGCCGGAAGCGTCTTGGTTCCGGCATAGCTGACATCAATGCCCGTAATTTTCGAGTTAATCTGCGAAAGCGCACGCAGGGCGGCTTGTTCGTTCTTTTGGCCCTTGTCCAGTTCAAGGACCGTTTCACACGCATCGATTAGCGTTTCGATGACATCATCCTTCGATGTGTCGTCGCGCAGTGCCTCGATTATTGCGGTGTAATCTTTAGTGGCATCGTCGCCATCAATATCGATGGCAAAATCGTCGTCTTCAACCTCAGCCGCTTGACTGTCTGACAGATCAAGTTGCTCTTCGAGAATTTCGAGGACCTTGGGAGCCAGCTTCCCAAAGGCGGCGTTCAGTCGGTATAGGCGACCGGTTATCCTGTCGCGGTTCTCGTAAATCGACCACGCGATAGCTCGGCTTGCGTTTTGCAGGTTGGCATCTTTCCTGGCGATGCTTTTGGGCAGATCACCGAAAATCTGCTGACCTTCCTGCACGCGTTCGTATTCACCGGGCTTTTCTATCCATTCACTGAGATAGAGATCGGCTTCATCAAGCGCTTGAAGCACATTTTCAATATCGGCTTTGCTTCGACGGAGCCGGTCGGCCACCTCTTTCGTGGATCTGCCCTTATCCACTTGCCTGCGGATCAGGCGGGCATCGCCTATCCAATCATAATCGAGCTTCGTTTGCGGACGGGCCTGAAGGTCCGCTTCAATATCGTCAATTTCATCGCGCGATACGTCGGGAGGGAGAACGGCGCACCGAATATTGGTGAAACGCTCATCAACCGATCCGTCGGCCTTGCGCAAAAGTTCGCGCATGGCACTGAGGCGACGGTTGCCATTGACTACGATCCCGGAACTACTGATCAAGATAGGTTCGCGCTGACCATCCTGCTGCAAGACGGCAATGATGGGCGTAACGGACTCGGTCCCCTGTTTCGCGAGCTTCACGAGGATTTCGTGTTGAGATTGCTGAGCGGTGGTGAGTTCCTGCCCCTTGGCAAAATAGTCCTTGTCGAGCCCTTCTCTGGCGATTTCGGTTTGCTGAGCACTGAATGTGCGGCAGTTTTCCATCCGATAAAGCGGAACTGAAATCGGAAGGGAAATGACTTTCGGTGTGTACGTACCGCTTCTGAAATCGAAAATAGTTTCACCAAACTCGGTTGAAGCGGAAACCCGTTTTTCGATCATGGCCTCGCGCTCAGAGCGCGGTGTTATTTTGGCGATGTAGGACATGATCCCCCTTCTTCACTCAAAGGCGATAACAAGTATCGGCACGGTGATGACCCGGTCGAAGAGCTGTAGCTCGTTGATGACGCGCTCGGCGTTGGCGATATTGTCCCCAATAAGGTTGGCAGCCCGCTTGGTGGGGAGAGCCAGCGCTGCCGCCTCGATGCGCTGGCTCTGAAACAGATATTGCATTTTCAGCAAGTCATAGGGTGCGCGGCTCATATTGCCGGTCTGCAACTGAAATGCGACGTCATCCTTCTGCGCAAAAACCTTGAGCCGATGCCCTTGGTCCAAATCGACGTTGAGCGCCCAGCCTTCGTTCAGAAACTCCGCCTCGACATGCTCACGAATTTGCTGTGTGCAGCGCGGCTCGATCCGGATCGCCGGGGCCTCGAAGACATCCGTGAGCCATTCCTTGAGTTCGCGCCGATCCCATTCTGCGCCAGCACTGTGATGATCGTCGTAGGTATAAGCGAGCTTCATGAATCCTACTTTGCATCGGGGTCATAGACCGGCTTGTTCATGGGACGCGTGCGCAGCGTTCCAGCCCGAAGCTGGTGAATGCGATCCCACGCGATGTCGATATAGCCCTGATCAAGATCGCAGCCGTAGGCATTGCGATTGTGTTTCAGCGCGGCAATGGCCGAAGATCCGACGCCAAGATAAGGATCGAGCACGCTCTCCCCTTCATTAGTTAGCGCAAGGACAAGCCGCTCGACCAAGCCAATGGGAAACTGGCAGGGATGATCGGTTTTTTCGACATGATTGGATTTGACGTTCGGAATATCCCAAACGTCCGAGGGGTTTTTGCCAAGCGGGTTGCTCGATAGCTCGCCCTTGTTCGGACCCTTGAAATGCTTCTTGTTGGGGTATTTCGAGGGTATGCGGATCGGGTCGAGGTTGAAGGTGTAGTCATCGGACTTCGTAAACCAGAGAATGGTTTCGTGCCGCCCCGAGAAGCGTTTTTGGCAATGCAGACCATGGCCGAATGTCCAAACGATCCGATTGCGGAGTTGGAGGCCATGATGCTTGAACAGCGGATAGAGGATGATATCGAGCGGAAAAATCTCGCCGCTATCAACGTGGTTGCCTACCTGCCAGCAAATCGAGCCCGTAGGGGACAGAAGCCGGACGGCCTCTGCGATGCAGGCTGCCTGATCCTCTACGTATTTCTCCTGCGATGTGCGCTTCTCATACTCCTTCCCGATATTGTAGGGAGGCGAAGTCACGATCAAGTTCATCGACTCGTCCGGTAGAGCGCGCATGAACTTGAGATTGTTTTCACAAGCGATGGTGGCTTGTGCATCTCTCTTGAGGCGATGAATGTTGCTTTCGACCTGTGAATCAAGAGTGCCGTAAGCGCGTGCCTGCCTCGGAGCCATCAGATTCTTCTCAGTTTGGTAAGCCCGTTAAAGGCAATACGAGTAATACAAGATAGATTCGTTGACGTTAACTTGCCGCCCAGGACACTGGCAACCCGCCAGGGCGCAGCTTGGCGCGGTTTCCGCCAAAAATCTCGCGCTGGTCAGCGGCAGGCGGATGGACGGCACTACTCTCGTCAGGCCCCACGGGGTTCTAAGCCTCTTTTGATCGATGGGATGGCTCCAAGGCAAGGGAGCGCGAAGTCTCCCTTCTTGGTCTCCATGAAATGGTCATGGGGGTATCGGGGGCAGCTCGGAACGCTCCCCTGATCGGGGATCAATCGAGCGGTCGATTGTGCATGGTGCGGTGCAGGATGGAGAGGCAAATCTCCATGGTCCTGCGAGTGGGTTCAGGGCGGCGCGATAGCCCCTTGATCGGGTTCAGCGCCGACGCGCTGGCGGCATCCAAATCGGCGGACGGTTGGTCAGGATTTCACAAGGGCTCGAAGGCCCTTTGATCGATGGGTGCAGGGAGAGCGAAGTCTCCTGCGAGTGATTGACCGGCGATACGGTCTATTGGCTCTGAAACGGGTTCGACACCCTTAAAGAGCCATGGCCTGGGGGATGCAACGGGGGTGCGCAGCGGCCCCCTTGCCAAGATGGTTTTGTACTACAAAACACATCTTGCTGCTGCGACTCCTACCATTCGTCGCCTTGCGGGTGAGCCCGCGTGAATGAACGCAAGGGCAATGATGCCAACGGATTTTTGCCTTGCGGGAATCGCCCTGGCCGCTGCGAGTTGTCTACAATATTGCAAGCGTAGACCCGCGCGGCGCTTTGAGGAGCGACCAGCCGAAATGCTTCCGCTGGTGTACCGCGCGGGCCCTTTGCTTACTCCGCCTGTGACGTTTCCTGGTTGTGGCAGCCGCCGTCCAGCGTCGGGCAAAGCTCTTGTTTCTCCTTCGATGCCGTCCCCTTATCAATGGTGGCATCTGCCGCTAACTTCGCTGGCGCCTGACCTGAGGCGTCGGGTGAGGGAGAGACCAAATCCGCGATCCATGCCAAGGTAGACGCGACAGGTGTACCGACCTTAATGAGCACCCGGCCTACCCAGTTCGATTCCTCGATCTCGCCCATGCGATACGCCATTTCCTCAGCCCATCCGACGACCAGCGGGCGCAGGACCGGGATAAGAATACTGTCGGGATTTCGTTCAAGATAACGAGTTAAAGGCTCTGCCCAGAGACGATACCCCCGGTTGACTGAGGTGGACCCGTCTGGTGAGACAGCTTGGCGGCTTGGCTAAGGTGGATCGGGTTGGTTTCTACGCCGCCAATTGCTCCGTCATTTGTGCCG
>NZ_JBEPMN010000025.1:0-20427 GCF_040545755.1 Aquamicrobium ahrensii | reverse complement strand
CGGCCGAGAACCGTCTGCGTGTCTTCATGCTGGATCGTCCTTTTCATCGGTCGATCCACCTTATGCCCCTGTCTCGGAAACCGGGACCACCTCACTTCCTCGCCGCGGCAGATGTCGGCTGTGGGCGGGACTGATTGGTTTGATATCGGGCCGTAAGCAGTTGCCCTAGAGATAGAAGAAAGTCATCGTCTTAATCTGTAGAGCTGGATGCGCGGATCACAGTTGGCGCCTGTTGGTTGAAAGTGAGATTTGATGCAAAGACGGTTCGCGTTCGACACTCCGGTGATCCTAACGGTGTTGACCGTTCTGGGCATGCTCCTGGCCGTAGCCGCCCTTTGGCCACTCACAGGGGTTGTTGCTGATAGATCCTCGCTCGCCGGACTTTGCCTCGTCTATCTCGCCGGTGGCCTACCGGCCGCGTGGCGTGCCCTCGAGGCCTTGTGGAAGGAGCAAATCCTTGACATCGATCTTCTGATGGTTGTGGCGGCGGTTGCCGCAGCGGCCGTTGGCGCGCCTTTCGAGGGTGCGGTTCTGTTGACTCTGTTCAGCGTTTCCACAACCCTGGAACAACAGGCCCTCGGCCGTGCCCGCCGCGCCGTCGAATCCCTGATGGCGTTGCGGCCGGAAACGGCACTGAGAAAAAAAGCGGATGGCACCGTCGCCGAGGTTCCCGCCATCGAGCTCGAAGTCGGCGACGTCGTGGTGCTGCGACCGGGCGCCCGCGTTCCCGCCGACGGGATCATCAGCAGCGGTCGCGGCTCTCTGGACGAGGCAAGCATCACCGGCGAATCCATGCCCGTGGCAAAGGATCCGGGCGCGCAGGTGTTCGAGGCGACCGTCAATCTGGACGGCGTTCTCGAGGTCGCGGTCACGAAGACCATCGAAGACAGCACCGTCGCCCGCATGATCGCGCTGGTGACGGAAGCGCAGGCAGCCAAAGCCCCTTCGGAACAGTTCAGCGCATGGTTCGGCCAGCGCTATACGGTCGCGGTCATGGCGGGGGCGGCGCTCGCCTTCGCCGCCTTCTACTGGCTCGGACGCGACTGGGAGGATGCCCTCTATCGATCCGCGACACTGCTGGTCGCCGCCAGCCCCTGCGCCATCGTCATATCGGTTCCCGCAGCGATCCTATCGGCCCTGTCGGCGGCGGCCCGTGGAGGCGTGCTCTTCAAGGGTGGCGCCGCGCTTGAAACGCTGGCGGCGGTCGACACATTCGCCTTCGACAAGACCGGAACCCTGACCACCGGCAAGGCGGTGGTGACCCGCGTGGTGGCGCTCGACGGCGACGAAGAGGCGTTCCTTTCCCTGCTGGCAGGAATCGAGGCGCAATCCGAACATCACAGCGCGGCCGCCATCAGGCAGGAGGCGGCGCGCCGGTCCGTCGTCGCGGCGGACGTGTTGAACGTGAACACCAGGCCGAGCGCCGGCATCGTTGGTGAACACGCAGAAGGGCTGCTCTGGGCCGGCAATCAGCGTCTGGTGTCGGAGATGGGAGCCTCGATCGTCCATCCGGAGCTCGAGGTCCTCGCAGCAGACAGCCAAACCGTCATCTACCTCGGAAAGGATTCGACGGTGCTTGGTGCCGTCACTGTTGCGGACGGGGTGCGTCCGACCTCCGCGGCAGCGCTTGCTGCGCTCCGACAGAGCGGCGTGACGCGGATCGTGATGATGACGGGAGACCGTCGGCCGGTTGCCGTCAGGATCGGCTTGGAGCTAGGTCTCCGTCCGGAGGAGATACATGCTGACATGCTGCCCGAGGACAAGGTCCGCATGGTCGGAGAATTGGCGGCTTCGGGCAAGGTCGCGTTCGTTGGAGATGGGGTCAACGATGCGGCTGCGCTTGCACGAGCGGATGTCGGAATCGCCATGGGCGCCGCGGGCTCGGATGTCGCGCTGCAGGCAGCAGATGTTGCGCTGCTTTCGGAGGAAATGGGCCAGCTTGCGGCAGCCCATGACCTGGCACGCCGCACCGCAACAATCATCCGGCAGAATCTGGCTTTCGCGCTGATTGCCATGGCAGTCCTGGTCACCGGCGGCCTTTTCTTCGACCTCCCCCTGCCGCTTGCGGTGATCGGCCATGAAGGCGGCACCGTGCTTGTCGTCCTGAACGGCCTGCGGCTGCTGGCGGCGCCGATGCGGCAGAATCGCAAGGAGAAGTCCGCGTCGGCAAGCAATTCAGGACATGCCCTTTCCGCGCCCGCTCTTCGTCGACAGCCTTATCGGCGGAAGATTCCGCGGCAAACAGGTTAGGCTTCCGGGCGGCCGCGACTCCGTTGCCGCAGCCTCTCCAACCGAACTCGCCACCGCCAGACGCCGCGTTCAGTGCGAAAGCAAGACGGGCATCCGAAGATCGCGCAGCACCCCTGCCGTGGCGCCGCCGAGCACGAAGTCCCGCAACCTCGAATGGCCGTACCCGCCCATGATGAGGAGCTGAGCATCGAGTTCCAGGGCGTGCCTCTGCAAGGTTTCCGCTATGGGGCAGTCCTCGGCCCGGATAGGCAAGAAGCTGGCCTTCACGCCTGCCTGCCGGAGGCCTTCCGCAAGACGAGCGCCCGCATCTTCATCCTGCAACGGTTTCTCATCCGTCACCGTGACGACATGCACCTCCCTGGCGCGTTCCAGCAGACGGGTCGCATCCGCAAGAGCCCGCGCAGCCACCCGGCTGCCGTCCCAGGCGATCGCGATGCGGTTGATCCCGTTGGCCTCTGCACCTTCGGGCACGAGAATCGTCGGACGTCCCGAGCCGAAAACCATCGCCTCGGCCAGCATCTGAATTCCCGGGATTCCGGAGCTCCAGCCAACCAGTGCGAGGTCGAAGTAGCGCGCTTCGGATGCGGCGGCTTCGCCAAGAAGCGCAGGCGCGGCCTTGAGCGTTCTGGCGGTCACCGGCAGTCCGCTTGCCTCGGCTTTCCCGCGGGCGAGGTCCATGAGCTTTGCTCCTGCCTGTGCGCTCAGCGTCTCCGCGTTGCGGATGAGCTCCGGCAGATTCATCAATACGCGCGAAAGCGCGCTGGTGACCGGAGGGACATCCGCCTCTAGCGCGACCACGTGCAGTTCCGCGCTGACCAGACCCGCTAGCGCGGCAGCATTGCGGATGGAAGCCTCGCTGTGGGCGTCGGGGTAGGTGAGGAGAGGCAGGAAAGAGCGGATCTTCATGTTGTCGGTCTTTCTGCAATTTTCAGTTGGCTTCAGCGGACGACGAGGACGGGCACCGGGCTGTGGGCAAGCACTTCCGCAGTCTGGCTTCCCAGCAACATCCGGCCGATTCCACGCCGGCCGTGCGAGGACATGACGATCAGACTGCAGCCCTGCGTCCGGGCTGTTTCCACAATCGCCTCGGCAGGCGGTGAGTCAGGCACGTGCACGACCGAAGCTTCGACACCGAGCTTGGCGGCAGCTACCTTTACGTTGGCCAGCAGCTTCTCCGCGGCGTCCTTCCGTCCCTCTTCATAGCCGGAGATATCAACGGGCAGCGGCGCCCATCCTGCTGACGAGGCGGCCGCGTAATAGGGGAACGGCTCCGTGACAGTGATCACGGTAACGCGCGCGCCAAGGATCTTGGCAAGCGAAAGACCATGGTCCACGCCCTTTTGGGCGACTTCGGATCCATCGGTCGAGATCAGGATGTGCTTGTACATGTTGCGTCTCCGTGGTGTCTCAGCGACAGACTCGGCAATGTTGCTTTCTGGCAGTCCACCAGCCCCTGATAAGCACCTGCGCTGCGATCGTCGTTGTCGAGGCGCAACCAGAAGCTTGAAATGACAGCGAGACACCCATACGCCTGCCTACATCTTACAGCGCAACGCCACGGAAAGCAGCAGGGAACGAGATGCGATTGCTTATTCTAAACGCTGGAAGCTCAAGCCTGAAATTCGGCGTCTTCAGTGCAGGTGACAACACCCGCGAGGTGTTCAAGGGTTCCTACGAGCGCTTCCGGAACGGAGGTTGCGAATACCGCTTCCGGCACGGCGAAACGCACGAGCGCGGCGCGGCCGCGTTCGCCAGTCCCAGCGACGCGTTGAAGGGCGTACCGGATGCGCTGAAGCGGTTTGACCTGGACTCGATCGATGCGATCGGCCACCGGATCGTGCACGGCGGGGCCAGCTTCTCCGCGCCGACACTGCTGGATGACGAAACGATCGAGGCCATCGCCGTGCTCACGCCGCTGGCGCCGCTTCACAATCCGGCGAACCTGGAAGCGGTCCGGCTCTGCCGCGGCTTATGGCCTGACGTTCCGCAGATCGCCGTTTTCGACACGGCCTTCCATCTCACCAATCCGGCCTTCGCGACCACTTACGCCGTGCCGGAGAGATGGCGCGCTGCCGGCCTTCGCCGCTACGGGTTCCACGGCACCTCGCACAAATATGTGGCTCACAGGGCGGCCGAGGAAGTCGGCCGACCGCTTTCGGACCTCCAGTTGGTGAGCATCCATCTCGGGAACGGCGCCAGCGTCTGCGCCGTCAACCGCGGACAGAGCATGGACAGTTCGATGGGCATGACGCCGCTGGAAGGGCTGGTCATGGGAACCCGCTCGGGAGATGTCGATCCTGGCGCCTTCGGCTTCCTCGCGCGGGAACTCGGGCTGTCCGTCCAGGAGATCGAGGACGCCCTCTACGACGAAAGCGGGCTGAAGGGGCTGGCGGGCTCGTCCGACATGCGCGACATCGAGGACAGCGCCGCAAAGGGGGATCTTCTTGCCCAGCTGGCGATCGAGATCTACGCCTACCGCGCCCGCAAGTATGTCGGTGCATACGCGGCAGCCATGGGCGGGCTCGACGCGGTCGTCTTCACCGGAGGCATCGGCGAGAACTCCCCCTCGATGCGCCGGCGCATCTGCGACGGGCTGGATTTCATGGGCCTGCAGCTCGACCATGACCGCAACATGGCCGTGAAACTCTCGGGGCCGGCAGCACCGCAAATCCAGGCATACGGGTCCCGTGTCCGCGTCTTCGTCACGGAGACAGCCGAGCAACTCATGATCGCCCGCGAGACGGCGGCAACGCTGACCGCAGCCAGGCCGACCCGGCTATTGCGGCTTCCGATCGCCGTCTCCGGCCGGCACGTTCACCTGTCCCGCGCGGCAGTGGATGCCCTCTTCGGCAAGGACTACGTGCTGGACCAGGCGACACCGTTGCGACAGCCGGGACACTGGTGTGCGAAGGAGCGGGTCACGCTCGTCGGGCCCAAGGGAAAACTTGCGAGCGTCGCGATCCTCGGGCCGCTGCGGGAGCGCACGCAGATCGAGATATCCCGCACCGACAGCTTTGCCCTCGGCATCGACGTGCCCGTGCGCGACAGCGGCAAACTCGAGGGAACACCGCAGGTGACGATCACAGGGCCGGCGGGAAGTTTTACCACGGAGGGCCTGATCATCGCCGCCCGGCACATCCATGTGAACCCAGCCGATGCGGCCAGGCTCGGAGTGGAGGACGGCGACTATGTCGGCATCCGCGTGGGCGACGAGGATCGCGGCCTCACCTTCGGCCGCACCCTGGTGCGGGTGGGAGCCGACGCGTTCACCGAAGTGCACATCGACACCGACGAGGCCAACGCGGCGGGTATAGAGGTCGCCGGGACCGGCGAACTGGTTCACATCTGAACCGATGACCGCGTTTCTTGCCGACATCTGCGGTCCGACAACGCACAAGTAGTACAACAAGGCTCGGTGTGGTTGCGCGCGCCAGCACTGCCGACAGCACCGTTGGTATTTGAGACCGGAGGCTCACTCCTGGTCTGCCTCCAAGGCTCGTCGTAGGCGACGGATGATGACCGCGCGGCTTTTTTCGTCGGCGGCAGCAGTCACGGTTTCGCTGACCTCGATCAGGAATTTCGACAGGTCATTGTGCCAGTCCAGCCGGGCGACGCTCTCGGGCTTCAGACGAAGTGGCTTGTTCAAGTCAACCTGTCGCGCGCCCTTCTGTCCGATCTGGAATGCGTCGTCGATCAACGGGAGGATTACAGAGATTTCCGGCAGGACGGCCCCTAACCGGCCCTTCAGCCCATTCAGGCCATCTTCCTCGCCATGGGTCAGGAAGATTGCATGCCTTACCGGAACGCGGTCCTTAACCCAGGACACCAGTTCGCTGGCATCCGCGTGGCCCGAATAGAGGTCAAACTGGCTGATGCGGGCCCGCACCTTGATCTCCTCCCCCTGGATGCGCACGCGCGAAGCGCCATCCAAAAGCAGCCGCCCGAGCGTTCCCTGCGCCTGGAAGCCTGCCATCAGGATCGAGGCGTTTCTCTTCCAGAGATTCGCCTTGAGGTGATGACGAATTCGCCCCGCATCGCACATGCCGCTGGCGGCGATGACCACGTAGTGTCCGTTGAGCTTGTTGATCGCCTTGCTCTGATCGACGGTTTCCGTGAAGCGCACATTCTTCGAGGCCAGAGCTCGTTTCAGGATATCCCCGTCGTGTATCTCTTCGGCGTGTTTCCCGAAAACAGCGCTTGCTCGGGTTGCGAGCGGTGAATCCACGAAAATGGAGAGATTCGCGGGAACGTCGCCGTTCTGCGCGAGCAGGAACAGATCGACGAGCAGTTCCTGAGTCCGCTCGACCGCGAAGGACGGGATGATCAGGGGGCCGTTCACCTTGGCGGCGTGCGTGACTTCCTGGCCGAGGAGGCGCCTGCGCTCATCACGGGTAACGTCGGGTCGATCGCGGTCCCCGTAGGTGGCCTCGCAGATGAGATAGTCGATGTCGCGCGGACCTTCCGGATCAGCCTGCAGGAGCTTGTGGCCGGGGCCGATGTCGCCCGAAAAGAGAATGCGAAGCGGGGGCTCACCTTGCTTGGAGGCCACTTCAATCTCGACCGAACTCGATCCCAGCATATGGCCGGCGTTCCAGAAGCGGGCGCGCACCCCATTCATGATTGTCGTCCAGGCAGCGTATTCGACCGAACGAAACTGCAGCAGACATGCAGTCACGTCCTCCAGTGTGTAGATCGGGGAGACCGTCGGACGCCCCCGCTGGGCGTTGCGTCGATTGAGGTTCTCGACCTCCATCTCCTGGATGTTAGCCGAATCCGGAAGCATGACGGAACAAAGGTCAATCGTGGCAGGCGTTGCGTGGATCGGCCCTGTGAAGCCCTTCTTCGAGAGTTTTGGAAGCAAGCCGCTGTGGTCGATATGGGCGTGCGTGAGAATGACTGCGTCCACCGTGGCGGGGTCGAACGGGAACTCGCCATAGTTTAGCGCCTTCTCCGACTTGGAGCCCTGAAACATTCCGCAGTCGATGAGAAGCCGTCGGTCGCCGACCTCAAGCTCGTAACAGGAGCCGGTCACGCCATGCGCGGCACCGTGGAAGCTCAGCGTTGGTTGCATGTCAGTTTCCCGCCTTTGCTTCAGTCGCGGGAGGCCAGTTCCAGTCCCGGATCTGTGGCATGTCCTCGCCGTGCTCGCGGATATAGCGAGAATGCTCCTCAAGCGAATGCTCGCAGGTATCGATCACCCGGTTGCCGTCGGCGCCAAGGTCCTTCAGACGCCTCACCGCGGCCATTGCCAGATGGAAGCGGTCGATCTCGTTCATGACCGCCATGTCGAAGGGCGTGGTCGTGGTGCCTTCCTCCTGAAAGCCGTGAACGTGGAAGTTGTCGTGATTGGTCCGCTTATAGGTCAGACGATGAATGAGATATGGGTACCCGTGGTAGGCGAAGATCACGGGCTTAGCCTTAGTAAAGAGCGCGTTGAATTCCTCGTCCGTGAGTCCGTGCGGGTGGGTCTTGTGGGATTGCAGGGTCATCAGGTCGACGACATTGACCACTCTGATGCGAAGACCGGGCAGTTCGCGACGGAGCAGATCGACTGCCGCAAGTGTCTCCAGTGTCGGCACGTCGCCACAGCAGGCCATCACCACGTCAGGCTCCTGGTCCGCCGGACAGGTGCAGGCCCACTCCCAGATCCCGGCGCCCGCCTTGCAATGGCGTTCCGCCTCGTCCGCAGTCAGCCATTGCGGCTGCGGCTGCTTGCCGGCCGTGATCACGTTGATGCGGTTCCACGTCCTCAGGCAATGATCGGTGACCCAGAGCAGTGTGTTGGCGTCGGGCGGGAAATAGAGCCGCACGATGTGCGCTTTCTTGTTGGCGACGAAGTCGGCGAACCCCGGATCCTGGTGGCTGAAGCCGTTGTGGTCCTGCCGCCAGACGTGGGACGTCAGGAGATAGTTCAGTGATGCGATGGGCTTGCGCCAGGGCAGTTCCGCCGTGACCTTCAGCCACTTGGCGTGCTGATTGACCATGGAATCGACGATGTGAATGAAAGCTTCGTAGCAGGAGAACAGGCCGTGCCGCCCGGTCAGCAGATAGCCCTCCAGCCAGCCCTGGCAGAGATGTTCCGATAGAATCTCCATGACCCGGCCCTCGCGCGCCAGGTGCACATCATAGGGTTCGATCGTCTCCATCCAGACCCGATCCGTGACCTCGAAGACGGCATCGAGCCTGTTCGAGGCGGTTTCGTCCGGACCCATGAGACGGAAATTCCGGGCCTCGGCATTGAGGCTTATCACCTCGCCCAGATAGGCGCCCATGAAGCGGGTCGTCTCGGCGATGGTTTCGCCTGGTCGATGGACATCGACGGCGAGGCTCTTCCAGTCCGGCAGGACTAGGTCCTTCTTCAACACTCCGCCATTGGCATGCGGCAGCGCTCCCATGCGCTTGTCACCGTCGGGAGCAAGCGAAGCGAGTTCCGGCAGGAGGCGACCGTCGCCATCGAACAACTCCTGCGGTCGATAACTGCGCAGCCAGTCTTCGAGGATCTGGCGGTGGGCGGCATCACCCCGCGCG
Organism: Aquamicrobium ahrensii; assembly: GCF_040545755.1. Classification (NCBI taxonomy): domain Bacteria; kingdom Pseudomonadati; phylum Pseudomonadota; class Alphaproteobacteria; order Hyphomicrobiales; family Phyllobacteriaceae; genus Aquamicrobium; species Aquamicrobium ahrensii. Next base: position 11,649 of record NZ_JBEPMN010000025.1, on the reverse strand, counting down.
TTGGATACCGGGACCTGGTGCGATCGCCAGAAGTCCTCGACCTTCTTCCCGTCGACTTCCTTCGGTCCGGTCCAGCCTTTCGGGCTGCGCAGGACAATCATGGGCCAGCGCGGCCGCTCGCCGGACCAGTCTTCAGCGCGGGCCTGCAGCTGTATCTCGCGGATACTGTCCATCGCCCTGTCCAGGGTATCAGCCATGGCCCGGTGCATCGGAACAGGGTCCTGACCCTCGACGAACAGCGGTTCGTAGCCGTAGCCCCGGAAGAGGTCCCGGAGTTCCGCGTCCGCCATCCGCGCCAGCAAGGTCGGGTTCGCGATCTTGTAACCGTTGAGGTGGAGGATCGGCAGAACCGCGCCGTCCACCTTTGGGTTGAGGAACTTGTTGGAGTGCCAGGCTGCCGCCAGCGGTCCCGTCTCCGCCTCCCCGTCGCCGACGACACAGGCCACGATGAGGTCGGGGTTGTCGAAAGCGGCGCCGAAGGCATGGACAAGCGCGTAGCCGAGTTCGCCGCCTTCGTGGATCGAACCCGGCGTCTCTGGGGCGACGTGGCTGGGTATACCGCCAGGAAACGAGAACTGGCGGAACAGTTTTCGCAATCCGGCCTCGTCCTGCGTGATCTCCGGATAAATCTCGCTGTAGGAGCCCTCGAGATAGGTGTTCGCCACCATCGCCGGTCCGCCGTGGCCGGGCCCGCAGATGTAGAGGACGTCCGTATCCCGCTCCTTGATGACGCGGTTCAGGTGCACATAGACGAAATTCAAGCCAGGTGTCGTTCCCCAGTGGCCGAGAAGGCGTGGCTTAACGTGTTCGGCCGCAAGAGGCTCTCGAAGTAGGGGATTGTCCATCAGGTAGATTTGGCCGACAGATACGTAGTTGGCGGCTCGCCAGTAGCGATCAAATAGACCGAGTTGGGTGTCACTTACGTCTGCCATCCTGAAGTCACTCCACGCTCGCATACCGACCAGTAATTAGGCCATCGCTTCCCGACCCTAAGGTAAGCTTTGTCCCACGTTCATCTTGCTGGGTACGTCCGTCGGCCTCCTGTACGCTGCGTGTCGATTACTTGTACAACAGCTCAAGGACGTGCGACGTCTGAGATACCGCTGCGATTTCTCCGAGCGTTGATCGAAATCAACACAGGAAGCTTATCAAGGTGATTGTCAATGAACAGGTAGAACTCTTTCGTGCTACGAGACTGAAATCACGATCAGGGAGCTAGGTCAGTGTCCGAAAGGTTGGTCAAAATAGTCGGAATGGCAATTCTTGTCGGCCTTGTCGCGACGTCGGCCGGGGCAGACAACATTGCCGAGGGAAAGGCGCTGGTGGAACTCAACTGCGCGCGCTGCCATGCCGTGGATCGAACCAGCGAGAGCAGTCATTCCGACGCCCCACCATTCAGGACGCTTTCGCAGCGCTACCCCATTGATGCGCTCGAGGAAGCATTTGCCGAAGGCATCTCCACGGGGCATCCCGACATGCCCGAATTCGTTGCAACACCGGAACAGATCCAGGCTATCCTTGCCTATATCAGCAGCCTCGGCGACTGAAGCTCGGCCGCCCAGGCCTCAATGCAGGAGCGATAGCGCTGCAAAACGATAGAACTGGAAGGACATGGCCATGGAATCATGCCGTCTGCGAAGCCTCCTTGTTGGCGTAGATGCGGATAGCTCCGCGTCAGCTCCGGCGTTGACCCGTGCAATGGACATGGCCTTGGCTTATCGATCGACGCTCACGGTCTACGTGTTCGCTCCAGACTTGCTGCAGCCATTCCCGCTGACGCTTGGCTCCTCCTCGATCTGGATTGCACAAGAGAAGGACCGGATCGAACAGGCATCTGAAAAGGCGATGCGGTCGGTTCGCCAGCTTGCAGCTGAAAAGGACGTGGCTGTGGCGCTTGAACATGCCCGCTCGCCCTTCGAAGGGCGCTACCAGCGCTTCATCGCATTGGCACGTGTTCATGATCTGACAATCCTTCCGGCGGCCGAGCCATCACGCTCGTGGGACCGTCCGGCGATCGAGCACGCGATCTTCGACACTGGCCGACCCGTGCTTGTAACCCCGAAAGAGAGTCGGCCAATAGCAGCCAAGGTGGCCATCGCCTGGGACGGGAGTGCAAGAGCCGCGCGCGCGGTTCGTGACAGCCTCGACTTGTTGATGATGGCCGATCAGGTCAGCATCGCGACCGTCCTGGACACCAAGGGATCGGAGGGACTGCAATCGGCCGATGAGCTAGGCAACTATCTCAGGCTCTACGGCATTGAGGCCAAAATCGCGGTGGTCGCGAATCCGCAGGGCGACGACGAGGGCGAGCCGATACGCTCGTTTCTTGCCAGCGAGCAGATGGAACTTCTGGTCATGGGAGCATTCGTGCATTCGCGTCTGCGTCAAACGATATGGGGCGGGATGACCCGCTCGATACTCGAAAACTGTCCCGTTCCTGTGATGATGTCCTATTAGGCCGGAATCGGTTCAAGCTAATCGTTCAACTGACTAGCGCTCGCGATCAAAGGTCAGTTGTTGGTCCGATGCCCGCCGCCAGCATCGCTCACACGGCCTGACCGACCAGCGCGCCGATTCCTGCGGTGAGCCCCATCGCCAAGGCCCCCCAGAAAGTGACCCGCCATGTGGCCCGCATGACGTTGGCTCCGCCCGCCTTTGCGCCGATGGCTCCCAAGAACGCTAGAAACAGCAGCGAGGCGGCCGACACCGCCCAGACCAACGAAGCGGCCGGCGCCAGAAGCACCATGGCCAGCGGCATCGCCGCGCCGACGGCGAAGGTCGCCGCCGACGTCAATGCCGCCTGGATAGGACGGGCCGTTGTCGCCTCGGAGAGTCCGAGCTCATCCCTTGCGTGGGCGCCAAGTGCATCCCTGGCCATCAGCTGTGCGGCAACCTGCTGGGCAAGCTCATCCGACAAACCGCGTCCGACGTAAATCTGCGCGAGTTCATTCTTCTCAAATTCAGGCTGTGTTTCCAGTTCCATCCGTTCGCGAGCGAGGTCGGCTTGCTCTGTGTCCGACTGCGAACTCACAGACACATACTCGCCTGCCGCCATCGACATTGATCCGGCGACCAGCCCGGCGATTCCCGCGACAAGGATCTCCGAAGTCCCCTGTGCCGCGGCGGCAACGCCGACGATGAGGCTAGCCGTGGAAACTATGCCGTCATTTGCGCCGAGCACGGCCGCCCGCAACCATCCGATCCGCGAGACGAGATGCTTCTCTGTGTGCAGCCTGCTCATGCGACCGATACCAGCATCAGTTCTTCGGGGTTGAAGGCATCAGTTTGACCAGCGGGATCCGTTTCAAGGTGGATCTGCGCGGTCTTTGCCGTTGCGATAGACCCGTGGGCATTCACCCGGCGGGGTTCGACCTTGTATTCGAGCATCACTCAACCTCTTTCCTAAGCACGACAAGTGCGACGCGCGCCGATCATCGTGTACTTCAAAAGATTGCCGAAGATGTTGATCTGAATCACCCCAAGGCGCGCGTCAACGGCCGAGGTTGATGGTCTGCTCAACTGAGCCGGAGCCCGCCCCATCCTGTCAGACGGCCATCCCGAGCCAGCAAGCGACACCGGCCGCCGCGGCCGCGGCCAGCGTGATGATGGCAAGCGGCAGAGAGAAGCGGACGGGGCCGGCAAGGATCGACAGGAACAGCCTGCCGATTGCATTTGCGGCGAGCGCCACCAGCACCGCTCCGCCCACGGTGTTGATGGCTGCCGTCTGCTCGACAAGACGCAGTGCGCTCAACACGGCGACATCGACATCGAATGCGCCCGACACCGCAGAGGTCATCAGAAGTCCGCCCTCGCCGAAGCGGCTGGCGAGCGCCGCACTCGCGGTTGAGACGACCGCAAATGAAGCGGCGAAAAGAAGCAACGAGGCGAGCTCAAACGGATTGCGCTCGCCTCCTTTCTCCCTTGTCGGATGAACGCCGTTGCGAACCAGCAACACAGCTCCGCTTGCCGCGAGGACCATCGCGGCGGCGAGCGCGGGCACCACGATCCACCCTAGAACCTGCGGTGCGATTATCGCGACGATAACCAAGACTCGCAGGATCGAGACCAGCGCTGCGAGCCCCGCGGCCCCGGCGAGCGGCAACGCATTGCCCTCTGCCTTTGCCATGCGGGCCAATGCCACCGTCACCGCAGTCGACGACACGACGGCACCTGCGAGCGTACCGACGAGCAGGCCACGTGTCTGGCCAAGAACTCGCACCGCAACGTAACCGCCAAAGGAAATTGCCGCGATGACAACCGTGAAGAACCAGATTTCGAACGGGTTCAAGCCGCCCCAGGGATCGATCGCCCGATCGGGCAGCAACGGCAAGACAATGGCCGTCATGACAGCGAGGATCATTGCCGAGCGGAGTTCGATCCAGGTCAGGCGCCGCAGCAAATCGTGCAGCACCTCCCGGCTGGCGAGGACGGCGGCGAGTGCCGCGCCGCCGGCAGCGGCAGTACGCGTGTCACCGACCACGGCCAGCGCGCCGAGGGCAAAGACGATCAGGCCAGCCACGACGCCCGTCACGCTGAAGTTCTGGTCGTGCTCGGCTTCGCGCGCCGAGAACCACGCGAAGATCGCGGCGAAGCCGAGGAAGCCAGCGATCAGCACCCCGGAGCCTAGCGCCTCGGAGAGCGCAGCAAAGATTCCACCGAGCAAACCAACCAGCCCAAACGTCCGGAGACCAGCGGTGCGGCTGCGGTCGGGCGCGTCACGCTCGCGCCAGCCCCGCTCCAGGCCGACCAGCAGGCCGATAGCAAGTGCGAGGCCGAGTTGGGCGATCAACTGGTCCATCTGCGTCAGCCGGCAAAAATCGGTAACTGGTCACGTGCCCAGCGCGCGATGAGGCCCGACGACACAGAGCCCGAGGTGCGCCCAGTCTCGTAGCCGCGGTGATCCAAGGTCTGGATACTGCGGATACCAAGCTTGGAGACTACCTCACGTTGGACACCGGAACCAGGCCGACCGAGTGGGTCGGCGTCGACCGGTACAGGGAGGCTCCCGAACAACTTCACGTCACACGTGCAATAGCATGCGAGGTATTCGAACATCCACCGGACCTCGCTCTCTGTGCGGTTATTGACGAATGCTCTCCATTGTATCGACCCTGTCGTCAAGCGTTCCGTGGCTCGCGGTGAACGAGCATGCACCCGAAGCTGTTTCGTGGGGTTGGAACGCCGTAGGCACCGTATCCCTGGTGACCGACGGTTCCCGGTCGCTTGGTCGCAGCGATGCGGCGACACAAAAAATCTCGAGCCCGCAGTTCGTTGTCGCGCACGCAGGACACCGGCCCGGAGGAGCCGGCAGGGCGCCGCTATTTCCTCAGATGAAAGATGCGGGCATCTGAAGGGCAGCCTTGATGCGAGGTGCCAGTTCCCGGGCCGTGCGGCCCGCGCCGATCAACGTTGCTGACGCGGCACCCGTCCAGTTTCCATATCCCTGCAGCCAAAGCCGCGGTTCCTCGACCGCACGTTGATCGACCACTTCGATGCGTCCATCAGGGCCGACCACGCCAAGCGACCGGAGGTGCCCTGTCGCCGGACGGAATCCGGTGCACCACAGGACGGCGTCGACATGCGTCTCCGTTCCGTCCGCCCACAAGACACCGTCGATCGTGAAGCGGAGGAAGGGGCGGACCGATTTCAGCACGCCGCGGTCGCGCGCTTCTTTCACCGGCGGGACCATGACGATGTCACCCAAGGTCGTGGTTGAAGCCTGGTCGAAGTCACCGCGCACGCGCGCGCTAGCGCGTTCGAACAGGACGCGCCCGTCGACGTCGTCTGGCAGGAAGACAGGGTCCTTCAGGGTGACCCAGACCGTCTCTGCGAGCGCGCTGACCTCGGCGAGGATCTGCGCCCCGGAGTTGCCGCCGCCAACAACCAGCACCCGCTTGCCAGCGAAGGGGATGGGACTGCGATATTCTGCCGAATGGAGCTGACCGCCGCGGAACAATTCGCGGCCCGGATGATCGGGAATGTAGGGTGCGCTCCACGTTCCCGTTGCGCTGACGACGGCCCTCGCGGTGAAGGTCCGCCCGTTCCTCAACTGGAGACAGAGCCGTTCGGGGTCCCGTTCCACGGTTTCGACGTGACAAGACCGCTCGATCGGAAACGCATAGCGTTGCTCGTAGCGCGTCAGGTAATCGATCACCTCGTCTCTGCTCGGGAAGCCGTCAGAGCGGCTCGGCGGCATCGGCCAGCCGGGAAGCGAACTGTAGGTCGCCGGCGAGAAAAGATGAAGCGAGTCCCAGGCATGAAGCCACGCGCCGCCCGGGCGGTCTTCGGCATCGAGCATGAGGAAATCGATTCCCGCGCGACGAAGATAATAGGCAACGGCGAGGCCCGCCTGCCCTCCTCCGATCACGACGACATCATGATCCCCTTCATTCATGCGGAGCGCTTCTGTGGCATGGTCGCGATCGTGGAAAGATCCGTCGCCGCATCGATCGTCTTCCCTGCACCTTTCCTCTCCGAGTAGCGGTCGACGAGCCGAGCCGCATGCGGCCGGGTGAGAATGGTGAATCGGACCAGTTCCTCCATCACGTCGACGATGCGTTCGTAATAGTCCGACGGCTTCATGCGTCCGTCTTCGTCGAACTCCTGATAGGCCTTGGCGACGCTCGACTGGTTGGGGATCGTGATCATCCGCATCCAGCGGCCGAGCAGCCGTAGCGTGTTCACGGCATTAAAGCTCTGCGAGCCGCCGGAAACCTGCATTACCGCCAGGGTCCGACCCTGTGTCGGGCGGATGCCGCCCATGTTCAATGGCAGATTGTCAATCTGCGCCTTCATCAGCCCAGTGATCTGACCGTGCCGTTCGGGACTGCACCAGACCATTCCCTCCGACCAGATCGCATGCTCGCGCAGTTCCCGGATAGCCGGATGATCGTCGCCTGCCACCTGGTCGGGAAAAGGCATGTCGAACGGATCGAAGATCCGCACCTCGGCACCGAAGAAGCGCAGCAGGCGCCCAGCTTCCTCGGTGGCAAGCCGGGAGAAGGAACGCGGCCGCAACGAGCCGTAAAGCAGCAGGATTCGCGGGGCGTGCTCCTCCGGCCCCAGTCCGAGGCCGGGCCGCTCCGCGACAAACCGGGCATCGAGCGCCGGCAGATGGTCGGGATCATCGAGTTCGCGTAGCCTCATGGTGTTTCTCCTATGACCGGGCCGTCGCGGCGGCCGGCATGGTATCGGGCGCGGTGTCGGGAAACCAGCGCCTGCCCATCCTGAGCGCGACATGCACGAGCAGGACGAGCACCGGGACTTCGACCAGTGGCCCGATGACGGCTGCGAACGCCACCGGGGACGCGAGGCCGAAGGCGGCGATGGCGACCGCGATGGCAAGCTCGAAATTGTTGCCGGCAGCCGTGAAGGCAATCGCCGTCGTGCGAGGATAGTCGGCCGCGATCAGCCTGCCCATCAGGAAGCTGATGACGAACTGGACGACGAAATAGATGACCAGCGGCACGGCGATCAGCAGAGCGTCCGATGGCAGCCGCATCACGTCGCCGCCCTTCAGGCTGAACATGGCGACGATGGTGAAGAGCAGCGCAACAAGCGTGATCGGGCTGATCCTGGGCAGGAAGATGCCCTCGTACCAATCGCTCCCCTTACTGGAGATCAGGACGCGCCGCGTCAGGTATCCGGCGGCGAAGGGGATGCCGAGATAGATCAGGACAGCCTCGGTGATCGTCCAGAAGCCGACGTCGACAACGCTGCCCTCCAGCCCGAACAGCGGCGGCAGGATGGACAGGAAGAACCAGGCATAGGACGAGAAGAACAGGATCTGGAAGATCGAATTGAAGGCGACGAGGCCGGCCACATACTGGTTGTCGCCCTTGGCCAGCTGGTTCCAGACCAGTACCATGGCGATGCAGCGCGCCAATCCGATCAGGATCACGCCCGTCATGTATTCCGGGTGGTCGCGCAGGAAGAGCACGGCGAGCGCGAACATCAGCGTCGGCCCGATGATCCAGTTCTGGACCAGCGACAGGACCAGCACGCGCTTGTCGGCGAAGACGCGGTGCAACTCCTCGTAGCGCACCCGGGCGAGCGGCGGATACATCATCAGGATTAGGCCGATGGCGATCGGGATGTTCGTCGTGCCGACCGACATGGCGTCGAGCGAGGCCGGAAGGGTCTCGAAGGCGGTTCCGAGGAAGACGCCGAGCGCCATCGCCGCGAAGATCCAGACCGTGAGGTAGCGATCGAGGAAGGACAGCCGGCGTGCCGGAGGTGTTGCGTTCGACATCGGAATTCCTGTGGTTGTCAGGCGAGCCTGTTGCCTGCCGCATCGGTCACCTGCTCGCCGTCTTCCTTGGCGAAGGCGCCCTTCTGGGCAGGTAGGAGGTCGAGGACCGTCTCGGACGGGCGGCAGAGCTTCACGCCCTTCGGCGAGACGACCATCGGTCGGTTGATCAGGACCGGATGCTTCTCGATCGCGTCGAGCAGCTGCTCGTCGGTCAGGGCGGAATTGCGGAGGCCAAGCTCTCCGAAAGGCGTGTCCTTCTCGCGGAGGATGTCGCGGAGGGATGCGCCCATCCGCTCGACAAGCTGCCGCAGCAACGTGCGCGATGGCGGCGTCTTCAGGTACTCGATGACATGCGGCTCGATGCCAGCATTGCGGATCATCGCCAGCGTGTTGCGCGAGGTCCCGCATTCCGGGTTGTGGTAGATGATCACGTCCATGCCGGGTCTCATGCTGTTGCAGCCGCCGAGACTTCGAGCTCTCCGATCTCGCGCAACCTGGACTGGAGCGACATCCGGTCGATGGAGGCGAGCGGCAGCGAGAGAAAGGCTAAGATGCGGTTTGAGAGCTGCCGATAGGCATCCGCGAAAGCCAAGTGCTTCTCGGCATCCGTGCCTTCAGCGGCCGCGGGATCGGGAATGCCCCAGTGCGCTGTCATCGGCTGTCCGGGCCAGACCGGGCAGGATTCGTTCGCCGCATTGTCGCAGACAGTAAAGACAAAATCCATTTTAGGCGAACCGGGCCTCGCGAATTCGTCCCAGGATTTCGAGCGCGCGAAAGACGTATCCAGCTTCAGGTTCTGCAGGAGTTCGAGCGCGAAGGGATGCACTTCGCCTTTGGGCTGCGATCCGGCGGAGAAGGCGTTGAAGCGACCGGTGCCGAGATTCCTCAGGATCGCTTCGGCGAGGATGGAACGGGCTGAGTTCCCCGTGCAGAGGAAGAGGACGTTGTAGGGTCTGTCGGACATAGAAAACGCTCCTAGCAATCGCAGGTGACGGCATTGATGACTGGACGGCAGAGTTCCGGCGCGCCGTTGCAGCAGTCTTCCATCAGGTACGCGAGCAGGTCACGGAATCCGGTCATGTGGGCGACGTAGCGCACGGTCCGGCCATCCCGCTCGGGTCGGATGAGCGCAGCATGCGTCAGGATCTTGAGATGCGAGGACGCCGTGTTCTGAACTGCGCCGACCCGTGTCGCAATCTCACCCGCTGCAACCCCTTCTGGCCCCGCGCGCACAAGGAGGCGGAAAATATCCAGGCGGGTTTCCTGTCCCAGCGCGGCCAACGCGGCAAGTGACGTTTTCTTGTCCATAAATCTGCCCTTCTCGATATATCGACGCGCAGTGAATAGCATGAGACGCTTCCGACGAAAAGGCCTAGTTTGCTTCAAAAGAAAGACAGGTCCCCGGCTCGACGCGTTCGATGCCGGGCGGTAGCAGTGCGATCCCCTCGGCTTGAGAGATCGCCCGCAGGCTGGCCGAAGAGCCGCGCCCCAACATTGCCAGGTGCGGCAGCTCGTCCGAGCCTCCCGGGCAAGCATTCCTCCTCAGTGTCGCGCGGGCGACTGAGGCGCGGGTCGCTGCACAGGCGACCGCCACGCCGCCGCGCGCACTGATGTTCCGCATCGAGATCAACACCTATCACGGCTTCGCCTAGACGATAATGAAGAGCCAGGGCCACCTCATCTGCACCAAACAAGGAGTGTCTCTCCTTCTGCCCGCCAAGGCCTGGGCGCATCTCACAGGCCTCAAGGGCAACGCCCGATCGGCACGGCAACGAGAGCTGTCCGACACGGACGGCACGCTCGCCTTCGGCTACGTTTCACCAGACCGTGGCTCATTTCCACTCGAGGGGACAGAAAACGCATTTCGTGACACACAAAAATACCGCTCGAACGGTCAATACTAAGGATTCGTGGATCGGTTGACTTGCTGGCTGCGACAGTCGCGGTGAGGGGTGCCCGCACGGTTGCATTGAGTTCATCTCGTGCTTGGCCGATCAGTTGTGTCCAGGCATCGCAGCGCGTCATACTGACTGAGGAATACCTTGCCAGTCAGGCATTCGAGGAAATGGGTCCGCTTCAGCCTGTCCATCACTGGCCCCTTGACTTCCGACAGATGGAAAGTGATGCCCGCGTCGTTCAGGCGATGATTGATCTCCTCAAGGCTTTCGAGCGCCGAGGCATCGATTATGTTCACGGCCGAGCACATGAGCACGACATGTTTGAGCTGCGGCCGCTCGGCGACAAGCGCGGCGATACGATCTTCCAGATAGCGGGTATTAGCGAAATAAAGGCTTTCATCAACCCGCACGGACAGGATTTCAGGTGATGTTTCCACCACATGGCGCTCGACATTGCGGAAGTGCTCGGTGCCGGGCACTTGGCCGACGACGGCCATGTGCGGGCGCGAAGTGCGGTAGAGATGGAGCAGCAGCGATAGCACAACGCCCATAACGACGCCGATCTCCACGCCGACAAACAGCGTGCCGAGAATGGTCACGGCCATGGCCGAGAAGTCGACCTTGGAATATGCCCAGACACGCCGGATGGCGCCGACGTTCACCAACGATAGGACGGCGACGATGATCGTTGCGGCAAGCGTCGCCTGCGGAAGGCTGGCGAGAAGCGGCGTGAGGAACAATGTGGCGAGCGCGATGCCGATGGCGGTGTAGATGCCGGCGGCAGGCGTTTCAGCACCGGCGTCGAAATTGACGACCGAACGGGCAAAGCCGCCCGTGACCGGATAGCCCGACGAGATCGCCGAGGCGATGTTGGCCACGCCAAGCCCGATCAGTTCCTGATCCGGCACGATGCGCTGGCGACGCTTGGCGGCCAGCGTCTGCGCGACCGAGACCGATTCCACGAAGCCTATCAGCGAGATCAGGAGAGCAGGGACGGCGAGCATGCGGATGAGTTCGAGATCGAAGACAGGCAAAGCAGGGACGGGCAAGCCTTGCGGGATGCCGCCGACGAGCGCGACGCCCTGCGGGCCGAGGTCGAGCATCGTTGCGGCGAGGATCGTCGCGGCAACGGCCGCAACCGGTCCGGCCTTGGTCGTGATGTCGGCCATGCGCGCCGAAAGGCCGAGCGCGACTAAGACGCGCTTGAGGCGCAGTCGCACGAAGTAGAGAAATGCCAGCACCGACGTGCCCATGGCGAGCGTCGGCAAATTGATCGAGCCGATATTCTCGACGAGGCCGGTCGCGATCTGCGGCAAGGTGTGGCCGCCGGCAGGGATGCCAAGCAGATATTTGAGCTGGCCGGCCGCAATCAGCAGTCCCGAGGCGGTGATGAAGCCGGAAATGACTGTCAATGACCGTGGAATCGGGACCCTGCGTTTTCGCGTAAAAGGGCCCCCGGCTTGAGCTGATGAAGGGCACACCGGTTAGCGCCCGATCAGG
>NZ_JBEPMN010000024.1:0-20748 GCF_040545755.1 Aquamicrobium ahrensii | reverse complement strand
TTTTGTTGGCGAGCTCGCAGGCATCCCCTTTCTCGCCGCCAGCAGCCGTTTGGCGCGGCTAACCGTTGACGACCGATAAGCCAACATTATCGGTCAAGATCACAGAAGGACAGGACGTGCGGTTTGGTCGGAGTGAGACATGTAAACTGCATCCATAAATCATCATCATTAATCATGACTCTGTGCCCAATCGCTTCGCGCAACACAGTTTCCGCCGCCATTCCAAGCGGGTGGGCGTATTGAAGCGGCAACTCCAATCGACTCATCGCCCGGCGGCGCGTTATGATCGCCGGCGACGCAACGAACCCGACGGCACGCATGAACCGGCATCGGCGACGACATTGGATCATTCTGGGCGTGGTTGCTGCTGTGGTGTGCCTGCTGATCGTCAGTTTTGGCCACCGATACGCGACGGCTCTCTATCTGGACCAGGCGGCTGCGCGCGGTGAGAACACGCTCGGGCTGGCCGTCACAGCGCTGAGGGGGCAACTCGCCCGCTATGAGAAGCTGCCGCAACTGATCGCCGACGATCCAGACATCAAGGAACTGGTTGCGGCTCCGGGAAACCTTGCCAAGGTCGATGAGATCAACGGCTTCCTCAAGCAGATCAACGAACTTCTGGAATCGTCCGACATCTATGTGATGCTGCCTGACGGAGACACGCTCGCTGCGTCGAATTTCGACCAGACACCGACTTTCATTGGCGAGAATTTCAGCTATCGGCCTTACTTCTATGATGCGCGCAACGGTGGAATCGGCAGATTTTTTGCGCTCGGCACGACCTCGCTCAAACGCGGCTACTATTTCGGCGCGCCGATCAACACGGATGCAGGCATTGCCGGCGTCGTCGTCTTCAAGGTCGATATCGACGTCATCGAAAGCTCTTGGCGCGGCGGCGACTACGAGATCATCGTCACGGATCCGGAAGGCATCATCTTCATGTCGGGACGGCACGACTGGCTGTTCTCGGCGATTCAGCCGCTGACCGACGAGCGTCTCGCACGGACCGCGACCACACGGCGCTACGCCGACGCGAAACTCAAGGAATTGCCAGTTACGCGCGGCCTGACGCAGGACGGACACGACCTGCTCTCAATTGCCGGACGGGAAGGTGCGCGGCAATATCTTGTCGTCACGGAAACGATGCCGGAAGCCGACTGGACGGTGAAGGTGCTGCTCGACACCTCATCGGTGCATACGCAGATGCTGACCACCATCGCCGCTCTGGTGCTGCTGGTGGCGTTGGGCGCTATGGGCGCTGCCGTCTGGCTTGAACGGCGCGCACGGCTTGCCGAGCGTCTGCAGGTGCAATGTGAGGCGCGGGAAGAGCTGGAACACCGGGTGGAGGAGCGAACCGCCGACCTTGCCGCGGTCAACCGGCTTCTGGAGGAAGAGGTTGCCGAACGGCGCATGACGGAGCGCGTGCTGCGCAAGACGCAGTCCGATTTGGTGCAGGCCGGAAAGCTGGCGGCGCTCGGCCAGATGGCCGCGGCCCTGTCGCACGAACTGAACCAGCCACTGGCGGCCGCTCGCACCTATGCCGACAATGCAGCGCTGCTGATCGAGCGCGGGCGCATCGACGAGGCGGGGGAGACCGTCGGGCGCATCGCCAGCCTCACCGAGCGCATGGCGTCGATCAGCAAGCATCTGCGAAACTTCGCCCGTAAGCCAAACGAGAAACTGGGACCGGTGGCGCTTGATGAAACCGTGCGGGATACGCTGGAAATCATCGGCTGGCGCTTGAAGGCGGCCGATGCCGACCTGATCGTTAATCTTGGTCCCGCCCCCTCGGCGGTGAGAGCCGGCGCGGTGCGCCTGCAGCAGGTGTTGGTCAATATCATCTCGAATGCCGCCGATGCGGTGGAAGGGCTTGATGACCGCCGGATCGAACTTTCCGCGCGGCCGACGGAGGACGGCAAGGTGACGATTATTGTGCGCGACCGCGGGCCGGGCGTTCCGGCCGCCATAGCGGAACGCATTTTTGACCCATTTTTTTCCACCAAGGGTGTCGGCAAGGGGCTGGGGCTCGGCCTGTCGATCTCCTACAACATCATCAAGGATTTCGGCGGTATGCTTGCGGTGGAGAAACATCCAGACGGCGGAACGGTGGCCATCATCACGCTCGAAGCATCCGATATGCCTGTGCGTGAGGCAGCTGAATGAAGCAGCCCGCCGTGCTCCTTGTCGATGACGAGGAGGATATCCGTCGCTCCACCATGCAGTCGCTGCAACTCGCAGGCTTCGAGGTGCGCGATCTTGCCGGTGGGGAAGCGGCGCTCGATCTCGTCACGCCCGGCTTCGCCGGGGTCGTCGTCAGCGACATTCGCATGCCCGGCATGGACGGCATGACGCTGCTGACGCGCGTGCGCGACATCGACGTCGACGTGCCGGTCATCCTCGTCACTGGCCACGGCGACGTGCAGCTCGCCGTGCGCGCCATGCGAGAGGGCGCCTACGACTTCATCGAGAAACCGTTTTCGGGCCAGCAGCTTGCCGACGTCGTCGCCCGTGCGCTCGACAGGCGCAGCCTCGTGCTTGAAAACCGGCTGCTGCGCGCGGCGGCAGGTAAAAGCGACGACCTCGAAACGCGCCTGCCGGGCCGTTCGCCGGTGGTGATCGACCTGCGTTACCGGCTGCGGGCGCTGGCCGGAACCGATGCCGACGTTCTGATCGTCGGCGACACCGGCGTCGGCAAGGAAGTCGCCGCGCGCGCCTTGCACGACATCAGCGGCCGCACCGAGCGACCCTTCGTAGTGATCAACTGCGCCGCTCTGCCGGAAAACCTGATCGAGAGCGAGTTGTTCGGCCATGAAGCCGGCGCGTTCCCGGGCGCAATTCGCGCGCGCTACGGCAAATTCGAGCATGCACGTGGCGGCACGGTTCTGCTCGACGAGATCGATTCGATGCCGCTTGACCTTCAAGCGCGGCTTCTGCGGGTGATCGAGGACCGGGTTATCGTCCGCCTCGGTTCCAACGAGCCGATCCCGCTCGATCTGCGCTTCGTCGCGACGAGCCAGATCCAGCTTGAGGACGAAGTGACCGCGGGCCGCTTCCGGGCGGACCTGTTCTACCGGCTCAACGTCGTTACCCTGCGCGTCCCGCCGCTGTCTGCGCGGCGCGAGGATGTGCCGATCCTGTTCCTGCAACTGGCGCGCGAGGCTGCCGGACGCTACCGCCGCGAGCCGGTGGAGCCACCACCGCATGTTGTGGCGGAGATCGCCCGGCGCGACTGGCCGGGTAATGTGCGGGAACTGCGCAACGCCGCCGACCGGTATGTTCTGGGCCTCGGTATCGAAGGGCTCGACGCGGCATCGGAAGAGGAAGCCGGCGCAGGGCTGGCGGAACGGGTGGCGCGCTTCGAGAAATCGGTCATCGCCAGTGCGTTGCGGGCGCATGGCGGGGTGCTCAAGCCGGTCTACGAGGAACTCGGCATCTCACGGAAGACGCTTTACGAGAAAATGCAGCGCTACCGTCTCGACAGACGCGACCACGGCGAATAGCCGCGCCCGTTGTATCGGGAATCACACATGCGAGCGTCCCGATGTTACGAATTCCACCCATCTGCGGCGACTGAATCGCCCGCAGGTCGATGTGGCGACGCTCCATGCGTTGAATTTCCTCTGCGGCCCTTCCCTAGTGCGCTTCCGTGGCCGGCGTCGGGAGGAGATCGCGCCGCCCGGCCGAGCGAATCTTACCGGGAGGAAACCCATGAAGAAGCTTGCCGCATCCCTCGCGCTTACCGCCGCCATGGCTCTCATGCCGCAAATGGCCGGCGCACAGAACTATCCCGAGCGCACCATCTCGATGATCGTGCCGTTCTCTGCCGGCGGCCCGACCGACACCGTCGCGCGCCTCGTCGCGGAGGCGATGAGCCGCGATCTCGGTCAGCAGGTGATCGTGGAAAATGTCGGCGGCGCCGGCGGCACGGTGGGCGCAAGCCGCGTGGCGTCGGCTGAGGCGGACGGCTATACCCTGTTGCTCCATCACATCGGCATGGCCACCAGCGCCACCCTCTACCGCAACCTTTCCTACGATCCGCTCGGATCGTTCGAGTATGCCGGCCTCGTCACCGAAGTTCCGATGACAATCATCGCGCGTCCGGACTTCCCGGCCGAAGACCTTCAGGGCCTGATCGCCTACGTCAAGGAAAACGCCGACGACGTCACCTACGCCAATGCCGGCATCGGCGCTGCGTCGCATCTGTGTGGCATGCTGTTCATGAGCGAGATCGACACCCAGCTGACCACTGTTCCCTATCAGGGCACTGGTCCGGCTATGACGGATCTGCTTGGTGGCCAGGTCGACTTCATGTGCGACCAGACCACCAACACCACCAGCCAGATTCAGGCTGGCGCGGTAAAAGCCTACGCGGTCACCAGCGGCGAACGTCTGGACCAGCTGCCGGACCTGCCCACGGCTGCCGAGGGCGGTCTGGCCAGCATGCAGTTCGGTATCTGGCACGGCCTCTATGCGCCAAAGGGCACGGATGCGGCGATTGTCGAGCGTCTCAGCAAGTCGCTGCAGATCGCGCTCAAGGACCAGAACGTCATCGACCGGTTCGCTTCGCTCGCAACAACGCCTGAGCCGGAAGAAAACGCCACTCCGGCAGCGCTCAAGGCCAAGGTCGAGTCGGAAATCGCCCGCTGGCGCCCGCTGATCGAAGCCGCCGGGGTCTACGCGGACTGATTCTGCCTCCGCAGAACCTTTGTCGGCGGGGCTTTTTTGCCGCGCCGGCACTTTTCATCGGAAGGGACGGACGATGACCTTCAACAGAAGCGATGTCGGAGCGGGCGCGATCTTCATCGCCATCGGCCTGTTTTTCGGCTTAACGACAGTGTTCGAACTGGATATCGGTACTGCGCGCCGCATGGGACCGGGCTATTTCCCGGTTATGCTGGCAGGTATCCTTATCGCGCTCGGCCTTGCGGTCACCCTCAAGGGAATGGGCCAGGCGGACCCGGAGCGCGGCCCGCTGCCATGGCGCGGCCTTGTCGTTCTGCTCAGCGTTCCAGTGATCTTCGGCATGCTGGTGCGGCCGCTCGGCCTCGCGCCGGTGCTGCTGCTCACCACGTTCATCACCTCCTTCGCCAGCAGGCGGATGTCGGTGCCGGTCGCCATCGCGATGTCAGTCGGCCTGACTATATTCTGCGTCGCGGTGTTCAGTTTCGGCCTGGGTCTGCCGCTGCGGCTGTTCGGCTCATGGGTCGAGCCGTTTACCCGCCCCATCTTCGGAGTTCGTTGATGGATCTGCTCGCTAATCTCAGCCTCGGCCTGTCGGTCGCGCTTCAGCCGCACAATCTGATGTTCGCCTTTCTGGGCTGTCTGCTCGGCACGCTGATCGGCGTGCTGCCCGGCATCGGCCCGACCGCGACCATCGCCATGCTGCTGCCGATCACGATGGGCCTCGATCCGGCAACCTCCCTGATCATGCTGGCAGGCATCTACTACGGGGCGCAATATGGTGGCTCGACCACTGCGATCTTGATCAACCTGCCGGGCGAATCCTCTTCGGCCGTGACGGCTATCGACGGATACCAGATGGCCCGCCGCGGCCGCGCTGGCGTGGCGCTGGCGACTGCGGCGCTCGGCTCGTTCTTCGCCGGCACGGTCGCCACCTTCATCCTGGTGCTGTTCGCCCCCCCGCTCGCGGCGGCGGCGCTCAATTTCGGTTCGGCCGAATATTTCTCGCTGATGGTGCTGGGCCTCGTGATGGCGGTGGCGCTGGCGCATGGCTCCATTCTCAAAGCGACGGCGATGATCGTCGTCGGCCTGCTGTTCGGCCTCGTCGGTGCGGATCTTTATTCCGGCGCACAGCGTTTTTCCTTCGGCATTCCCGAACTTGCGGACGAAGTGAACTTCGTGGCCGTTGCTGTCGGCGTGTTCGGCATCGCCGAAATCCTGCGCAATCTGGAGAACGAGACCAACCGTGACGTCATGGTCAAGAAGGTGACCAGCCTGTGGCCGACGCGCGACGATTTCCGCCGCATGTCGATGCCGGTGGTGCGCGGTACGGCGCTCGGCTCGATCCTCGGCGTGCTGCCTGGCGGAGGGGCGATCCTCGCCTCTTTCGCGTCCTACTCGGTCGAGAAGCGGCTGTCGAATAGACCGGAAGAGTTCGGCAAGGGCGCAATCGAAGGCGTGGCTGGACCGGAATCTGCCAACAATGCCGGTGCGCAGACCTCGTTCATCCCGATGCTGACCCTCGGCATTCCGGCCAACCCTGTGATGGCGCTCATGATCGGCGCGATGATCATCCAGGGCATCGTGCCCGGCCCCAACGTCGTCAACCAGAACCCTGGCCTGTTCTGGGGCCTCATCGCCTCGATGTGGGCGGGCAACCTGATGCTTGTGCTGCTCAACCTGCCTCTGATCGGCCTCTGGGTGCGTCTGCTGACGATTCCCTACTATCTGCTGTTTCCGGCCATCATGGCGTTCGCGGCGATCGGCATCTACTCAATCAACTCCAACACCTACGACCTCTATTCGCTCGCCCTGTTCGGCGCGCTCGGCTACACGCTGGTGCGTTTCGGCTGCGAACCGGCGCCGCTGCTGCTCGGCTTCGTGCTTGGCCCGATGCTGGAGGAGCATCTGCGGCGCGCGATGATCATCTCACGAGGCGACGCGACGGTGTTCCTGACGCGGCCGATCAGCGCAACCCTGCTCGTGCTGGCGGTGATCGTTCTCGTCATCGTGCTGCTGCCCTCGGTGAAGAAGAAGCGTGAGGAGGTTTTCGTCGAGGAGGATTGATGCGGGCGAGGGCAAACCTTGACTACCACTTTCTGGAAATGTGGTTGGGTCGGAAGGCTTCGTCCATGTCCCGTATGGAAATATCGACGCGAACAAGAAGACCGCGGCCGTCATGCTGGAACCCATCATCGGGGAAGGAGGAGTTTTTCCCGCGCCGCTCGTGTATCTGCAGGCCGTGCGCCGCCGGTGCGACGAGAATGACGTGCTGCTCATCTTGGGCGACGAGATTCAGACGGGCGCCGGCCGTACTGGCCGCTGGTTCGCACACCAGCGCGCGGACATCATCACGCTCACGAAGGGCCTTGGCGGCGGCTTCCCCATTTCCGCTTGTCTTGCTGGATCGAAAGATGACGTGTTTGCTCCTGGCGACCACGGCCTTTGGTGCCGGATTCCTGGCCGGGGCGATGAATGCGATCGCCGGTGGCGGCACGTTCATCATCTTCGCCGGCGGTCCGCCCATCCTTGCGAACACTACGGCGTCGCTGACGCAATTTCCGGGCTACGTGACTTCGGCGCTCGCCTACAAGAGCGAGATCGAGCGTCAGAAGCGAGGTGCCGACGCATGATTGCAGTGATGGCCTTGTGGGTGACTTGCCTGCAGTGACGAATTGTTCGTACTGTACCTTGAGTCTGTGTGAAACGGATGGAAAGACGGGCATATAGGGTCTGTCGGACAATTGGCCCGGCCGCGAATGAAGGCGCTACCGGCCAATGAACTTGACTTGGCCTGTTTTCGAGCGGGCAGAGTTCTGGAACGTCGATGACGCGTCAAGGCGATGATAGCTTTGGGCCGCAGCCTCCCGGATGCTGGAAGCCAGGAGGTGTTGGCCGTCATTTTTCTTCGGGAACGCGTCGGGTGAAGGAGAGACAAGCCTATGGCCGCGCCCCGATTTCCACTCTGCAATGCGCAGAAAAGCGAAAAATTGGACGACTTTTACGCTGCCCGCAGCGAGACAATCAGGCCGCTACGGTGGTCTAATTTCGTACCGTCCGTCATATGCGCCGGACATCCGGGGTGCTCCGCACAAAGTCCAGGGTAAACTACAGGCTTTCGTCTCTTCCGTATGCGGCTCGCAGGTGATTTTGAAAAGGAAGCTCGGCGAGCCCTTCCCTAACCAGTCCTGCGAACGCTTTCACGACGCCGGAACGTGCTGATTTGGCTTGGTAGATCAGCGAAACCGGATATTCGAGCGTGGGTCGAAATGCTTTGATGACGATATCAGGATTGTTCAATCCGAACGGCGTGAACGGGTCGATGATCGCGATGCCCTTGCCAAGTCCGGCCAGGGTGCAAAGCGACTCCGACACCGTCGCTTCGAATAATACTCGTGGCTTGACGCGCATGCTTTGCAACAATCCCGAAAACTGCCCCCATACCGGGCTGTTCATTCCGAGCGACAACAGTGGGCTGTCACAAAGGTCATCTATCGTTATGCAATCGCGCTCAACCAGATGGTGATCTACCGGCACCACCGCGACGGCATTTAATCCGGTTAACGGTTCCGCCTCGATGCCTGGATATGCCGAAGGCGTGAGTGCAAGACCCAGATCGTATCGCCCGGTCGAAACGCCTTCGATCACCAGTGGCGAAGTCGTGTTGTGAAGCACGACATTCGCCATCGGAAACTGATCGAGATAGCGTCCGACGAGATGTGGAAAGAACCGTGTTGATGCCCCAGTGTAGGCGGCGATATGCAATCTTCCGATCTTTGCGTGTCTTATATGCTCTGCCGCCTTCTCGATCTTTTCCAATCCAAGAAAGTGGCGTTCGACCTCGCGGAAGAGGGCGTGCGCCTCGGGATTGATGTGTATGGCGTTTCCTCTGCGCGTGAAGAGCTTCAATTCCAGACGACTCTCGAGATCACGTATCAGCCGGCTGACAGCCGGTTGAGTAAGACCAAGATAGTTCGCGCCGCCAGAGATTGAGCCTCTGAGCACCACCGCCCGAAACGCTTCGATTTGCCGAAAACTCAATCCACGCAACATGTTACCTCCTGGTTCCTCAGACCAGTATAACATTATGGCATGCTAGGGAGAACCGAATTCATTATGTCATCTGTCACCTGGGCATCTATGGTCGATGCTCAGCGGTCACGACGAGCACGGGGCGGAAGAACGGCCCGGTAGTACGTTGCCGTGGCGACCGTTATCGCGACGACGCATTCGAACGCGAAGCGATAACTGTCTGCAACAAGATGGGAGGAGGAACGATGTTTACGCGCCGGCGCTTCATGCAATCCACAGCAGCCATAGGGCTGCTTGCACAATCGGGTTTCGCCTTCGCGCAGACTCAGGCCGACAAGCAGGATCTGCATGTCGGCATGGCCTATGACGACATGGGGAGCATCGATCCTCATACGGCCGTCACCTCGATAGCCGTGCCGATCGTCAGAGAAGTCTATGAAGGCCTGCTGGCATATCCTTCCGGTTTTCTCGGTGACGCTGAGATCATGCCCGCGTTGGCCGAAAGCTGGGAAGCGTCCGAGGACAAGAAGAGCTGGACGTTTCATCTCAGGCAAGGGGTGCAGTGGCATGGCGGATACGGAGAATTCACGTCCGCCGACGCCAAGTTCTCGATCGAGCGGGTAACGAATCAGGAATTCGGATCGCCATTCCGCAGTGCTTACGCCAACGTCAAGCAGGTGATAGCCGACGAGCCGTACACTCTCGTGATCGAACTGGAGAATCCGGATGCCCGGTTCGATCTGCGTCTCGTCAATTTCCAGGCAGGCTTCATCGTCTGCAAGAAGGCCATCGAGGAAGGCGCAGACATCAAGTCGCATCCCATCGGGACGGGGCCGTTCGAATTCGAGGCTTATGCTGCGCGCCAGAGCCTGACCCTGAAAGCAAACGAGAGCTACTGGGGCGGCAAGCCGATCCTGGATCGCATGATCTGGCACTTCATTCCGGACAACAGCACGCGCGAACTGTCGCTGAACGGCGGAGAGGTCCACGCTATCGACCTTGAAGCGAGACAGCAGGTGGTCGATCGCATTCGCGCGCAGGGCATGACGGTCGATCTCGCGAAGGAAGGAACACCCTACTGGCTGTTCATCAACCTTACGATCAAGCCGTTCGACGATCTGAGGGTAAGGCAGGCGCTCGCCTACGCGATTAATCGCGACGATCTCGTCTCCTATCTGGGCAAGGATCTTGCGGTGCCTGAATATTCCGCCATCCCGGCAGGATATCTCGGACACATCGATGATATGGAGAAATATTCACACGACGTCGAAAGAGCGAAGGCGCTGCTGGCCGAAGCAGGCCACGAGAGCGGGTTCTCGTTTGAGATGGCGATGAGCAACAGCCCTCTTTATCTCCCCTACATGCAGATCATCCAGGAACAGTGGAGAGCCATCGGCGTTAATGTGACATTCAGGGTTGTCGATCATCCGACCTATCATCGCCTGATCCGCGAGAATACGAATCCGATCGTGATGTACCAGGCGACTCGCTATCCGAAGACGGCGCAGATCTACCTCGATCAGTTCTACGTAAAGAGCGCGGCCATCGGCAAGGAGACGGCGATTACCAACTTCATCCACTATGGCGATGTGCTGCCGGGTATCGACGATCTTGCGGACAAAGCGCGATTCAGCGCGGATCCCGATGAGCAGAATGAGTTGTGGGCGGAGGCGCAACGGCGGATCGCCAACGACGCCGTCACGATACCTCTGTTCAACCAGAATGCCGCACGGGCGAGATCACCTCTCGTGGACCTCCAGATGCCGGCCGGCAACCTTTCCTTCTACATGTTCTCGAAGGATACGCGCATACTCGACGAGTAATCGAGTGGCGGGCGCCGTTGGAATGCGTCCGCCGAAAACCACCACTACCGAACAGAAAATGACAAACGAACAGGCTTCGGGGCGCCTGGTTGCGCCACCCTTGCCGTGCTTGGACTTTGATAAATGCCTTACCTAAAAGCCTATTACGACAGAAAGATGCGCATCGAGGCCGAGCCGCTGCCAGACAACATTCCGGCGCTGCTGGAAGCCGCCGCCGCCGATATGCCCGAACGATTAGCCTACCATTTTATCGCCACCAATGAGACGGCGACCTATGCCGAGCTGGCCGAGCAGGTGAATAAGCTTGCAAACGGCCTGCTGTCGATTGGTGTCCGCGGCGGTTCTCATGTCGCGCTCATGATGCCGAACATTCCAGCATGGCCGATCACGTGGCTTGCCCTGGCAAGGCTTGGAGCCGTGGCTGTTCCGATCAATGTCCGCTACACGAGCCGGGAACTTCTGTTCGGGCTCGAGGATGCGGAGGTCGACGCCTTCATCGTCGATGCGCAATATCTCGATGCCGTGCGCGGCCTGACGAGCCTGCCGGAACGCATGCGTGAGCGGGTGTTTGTTGTCGGTGACGATGCCGCAGAGTACCGTCCCTGGAGCGCCCTGTGGGAGGGACAGCCGGAGCGTTGCACGGCGCCGCTGCCGGATCTCGATACGCTGATGAACATCCAGTACACCTCGGGTACGACGGGGTTGCCCAAGGGTTGCCTGCTCAGCCACCGCTATTGGTTAACCTGCGCCAAATCGCATGCGGACATCGACGGCCTGAAATATGAAAACATTCTGGCATCCAATCCGTACTTCTACATGACGCCTCAATGGCTGACGCTCATGGCTTTCTTCCAAAGGGCGACATTGTTCGTTGCCTCCCATCGCAGCGGGAGCAAGACGATGGAGTGGATCCGCGAGCACGGGATTCACTTCTGCCTTCTCAACAAGATCGTCTACGACCAACCCTCCAGCCTGGAAGACGCAAGCAATGAGGTGAAGAAAGTCTGTATCTACGGATTCCCGAAATCCGACCAACTCGATCTTGAAGAGCGCTTCGGTTTTCCGGCGCGCGAGGCCTTCGGCATGACGGAGATTGGGGCAGGTCTCTTCGTTCCTCTCGACGCGTCCGACATGACCGGCTCCGGATCGGCTGGCATCGCGGGGCCTTTCCGCGAATGCCGGGTGGCGGATGCGGAGGGCAATACCGTGCCGGCCAACCAGACGGGAGAACTGCTCTTTCGTGGTCCCGGAATGCTGCAGGGCTACTACCGGCGTCCCGACGCCAACGAGACCGGTTTCCATGGCGAGTGGTTCCGGACTGGAGACCTCGCGCGCCAGGATGAGCGGGGCTTCGTGTACATTGTCGGGCGGATAAAGGATATGGTCAGGCGGGCTGGCGAGAACATAGCCGCCCGCGAAGTCGAGGAGGTGCTGGCGAAGATGCCCGGCATCGCCGAGGTGGCCGTCGTTCCGGTCCCCGACGACCTGCGAGGCGAAGAGGTGAAGGTTCATGTGCGCATGCGCAACGGCATGGAACCGATCGACCCCGAGGCCCTGCTGGCCTACTGCGCCTTACATCTCGCGGTTTTCAAGATCCCGCGTTACGTTGAATTTCGTGCGGAGGAATTTCCCAAGTCTCCATCGGGAAAGATACGCAAGGGAGAGCTTCAGGCGGAAAAACCGGATCAACGGTCAGACTCATGGGACCGAGTCTTGGGTCGGTGGTTGACGCCTTCCGATCTGGCGCCTGAAACCGGGGCGGTGGAAGAAGCCATCGAGAACGGACATAGCGTCCGACTGCGCTGTTAGGAGACCGAGGTCATGCTGAGATTTGCAGCGCGGAGGATACTGGTTGCCCTGTTCATCGTTTGGGCGGTAGTCACGATCGTGTTCTTTTCTATGCGGGTCATTCCCGCGGATCCCGCCGAGGTCGCTCTCGGCGACTATGCCACCGCGGAATCGCTCGAGGCGTTCCGCCAGAAGACCGGACTCGATCGCCCGTTGCTTGTCCAGTATCTGGAACTACTCGGCAATCTCGCCCGTGGCGATCTGGGGCGTTCCATCATCACCAACCAGCCTATAGGCGCACAGATAGCTGAAGCCTTTCCGCACACGCTCGCTCTCGCTCTCGGATCATTGATCGTGGGTACGGCGATCGGTATTCCCACCGGTGTAATCACGGCGGTCAAGCGCGGCACCTGGATCGATTTCAGCGGCCGGATTTTCGCCTTGCTGGGTCTTTCCTTTCCCGCATTCTATCTTGGCATCGTCCTTCTGATCGTCTTCTCCGTCTGGCTTGGCTGGTTTCCGATCATCCATTCCCTCCGCGGAGATTCCCTCGGCGAAGCCTTTTACAAGCTTATACTGCCCTCGCTGAGCCTGGGCCTCATCCAGGCGGCGTACGTTACACGTCTGACCCGCTCCACGATGCTGGAAACGCTGACGCAGGATTATGTGCGCACGGCCGTCGCCAAGGGGTTGCGCCGGCCGAAGGTCTATTTCAAGCATGCTCTTAGAAACGTGCTGATCCCTGTAGTGACCGCAATCGGCCTTTACACGGGCAGTCTTCTCGGCGGCGCGATCATGACAGAAACCGTGTTCAACCGGCCGGGCCTTGGCAAGCTTCTCGTCGGCGCGATAGCGCAGCGGGACTACGATCTCATCCAATCCGGCCTCATCGTGTTCGCCGTGATTGTCGTTGTCGTCAATCTATTGATCGATCTGAGCTACGGATTGCTGGACCCGAGGGTCAAACATGCTTGAAACAGCCTCCACCTTGTCAACTCCTGCAGGCAGCAAAAGGCGGTCCGGCGTTTCTCTGGCCCGTGTAATTGGCCGGGTCATGACGAGAGACCCGGGCGCGTTGATTGGAGCGACGTTCATCGCCGCACTTTTTCTCATCGCCCTGTTTGCCCCTGTGATCGCCCCATTCGACCCCACTGCCCAGAGCATCGTGAACGCGTTCGCGCCACCGAGCTGGACTCACTGGTTCGGAACAGATGAGTATGGAAGGGACCTTCTGAGCAGAGTCATCTACGGGACCCGTCCCGCTCTCGCGGTCGGACTTCTTTCCGTCGTCCTGGCTGTGGCGATTGGCGTGCCGCTGGGCATGATCGCAGGCTTGCGCGGCGGTTATGTGGATCTGGCCGTCGTCGGGCTGGTGGACATCATGATGTCTTTTCCCTCGCTGCTGCTTGCTCTGATGATCGTGACGCTGGTGGGCTCTGGCGTTCCTGTTCTGGTGCTGGCGATCGGCATCGCCAATGTGCCCATATTCATCCGGCTCGCGCGCAGTTCAACCCTGTTGGTCCGAGAACTCGATTTCGTCTCCGCGAGCCGCACTTTCGGCGCCGGGAACGTGTGGGTGATGGGTCATCATGTCATGCCGAACATCATCGGCCCCATCGTCGTGATGGGGACGCTCAACATCGCCGGCGCCATTCGTGACGAGGCCGCCTTGAGTTTTCTGGGGTTGGGCGTCCAGCCGCCGCAGGCGAGCTGGGGCAATCTGATCCGGGAAGGGGTGAACGGGATCCTGACCGCGCCCTGGATCGTCTTGATCTCCGGATTCGTGCTGGCTCTCGCCGTCCTGGCCTTCAACATGATCGGCGATTCCATTCGCGACATACTCGATCCGCGCGACGTCACAAGAACCACAACGTCATCGGTGCGAACGAAATGATACTGGCAAGAAACACGGACGATTCGGGACCGGATTCCACACAACAGACCGCTCTTTCGGTGAAAGACCTTCGGTTATCGATCAACAATGGTCCTTCGATCGTCGATGGCGTCTCGTTCGACATACCAAAGGGCAAGGTCTTGGGACTGGTGGGGGAGTCGGGGTGTGGGAAAAGCCTGACAGCCCTGTCGATACTGCGTCTCACGGCCCCCGTGATCCGCTCATCGGGCCGCATCTTTTATCAGGGTGAGGACCTGCTCGCCATGGACGAAGAGCGAATAAGGCGCATTCGCGGAGGGGAGGTCGCCATGATCTTTCAGGAACCGATGACGTCTCTCAACCCGGTGTTCACGATTGGCGACCAGATCGTTGAGGCGGTCAGAACGCATCATCGGGTCAGTGCGGCGCAAGCGCGGGAAATGGCGATCGCCTTCCTTGAGAGGGTGGGGATTCCTTCTCCGCAAAAACGGATCGATCACTATCCCCATCAGCTTTCCGGGGGAATGCGCCAACGGGCCATGATAGCGATGGCACTTGTCTCCCGTCCACGAGTGCTGATCGCAGATGAACCGACGACGGCGCTGGATGTGACTATCCAGGCTCAGATCCTGGACCTGCTGCGCAGTCTGCAGTCGGAGTTGGACATGGCGATCCTGATGATCACTCACGATCTCGGCGTGGTTGCGGAACTGGCGGACGAGGTGGTCGTCATGTATGCCGGACGTGTCGTCGAGCACTCCACCGTTGCGGAATTGTTTTCCCGGCCCCTTCACCCCTATACCGAAGGTCTTCTGGAGAGCGTTCCGCCCGTGGACGAGGATGTCGACCGGCTTTCGGCCATACCCGGCGTCGTCCCGTCCTTCGACCGCATATCCTCGGGATGCCGCTTCGCGGACCGTTGCCGCTATGTCGCCGATCCATGTCGCGCGATCGACCCGGCACTCGCGCCGATGGGCCCCGGCCACCTCGTAGCGTGCATTCGTCATCAGGGATATCGTCAATGCTGAACGAAAGGGACGACCAACCCAGGCCAGCGCGGGCAGGGGAAGATCTGATCAAGGTTAAGGACCTGAAGGTTCATTTCCCCACCGGTGGCGGAACGAGACGCGCGCCGGAAGTCGTTCATGCGGTCGACGGCGTTTCGATGGCTATCGCTCCGGGAGAGACGCTTGCTCTTGTCGGCGAATCCGGCTGCGGAAAGTCGACCATCGCTCGGGCTCTTATCCGTCTGCTCCAGCCGACGGCAGGAACGATCATCTTCGCCGGTCAGGACATAACCCGCGTCGCGGAACGTGCCCTGCGGCCGATCCGGGCCGAGATGCAGATGGTGTTTCAGGATCCGGCGAGCTCACTCAGCCCTCGAATGAGGGTCGAGACGATTCTGTCGGAGCCGATGCGTCTTGCCAAATGGAACCGCGACGACATTCACCGCCGCGTTCGTGAACTTCTCGAATTCGTGGGCCTGAACGAAACGGCCGTTGCACGGTATCCACATGAATTTTCGGGCGGGCAGAAGCAGCGCATCGCTATAGCGAGGGCACTCGCGCTATCCCCGAAACTCATCATCTGCGACGAGCCAGTATCCGCACTCGACGTGTCTGTGCAGGCGCAGGTAATTAATCTTCTGAAGGACATTCAGAAGCAGTTCGGGGTCAGCTACCTGTTCGTTTCGCACGATCTCGGTGTCGTGCGCAATGTCGCTCACCGCGTCGCCGTAATGTACCTTGGAAAGAAGGTCGAGGAAGCGCCGCGGGCCAACCTTTACGAGCGGCCGATGCATCCATATACGCAAGCCCTTCTGTCGGCCGTGCCCCGGCCCCGCGTTCACAATCGCGTCAAGCGTGTCGTGCTGAAAGGCGATCTTCCGTCGCCCGTCAGTCCTCCCGCTGGATGCCGTTTCCACACACGCTGCCCGCTGGCGGCCGACGTTTGCAGGCAGACGGAGCCGCCCCTGCGGGAAATCGAAAGTCGCCATAGCGTCGCCTGCCATTTTGCTGGCCAGTCGATCGCAGGCTAATCCACGACCTGGCCACGTTATCGGGAGAGATTCATGGTTTACGAAACGCTGCATATCGCTATCGACGATCGCGTCGCGACGATTACATTCAACCGTCCCGAACGCCTGAACGCATTCAATGAAAAATTCACTGAAGAACTGCCGGATGCGGTACGCCTGCTGGATGCTGACGAGAGTGTCAGGATCATCATCGTAACTGGGGCGGGGGGGAAAGCGTTTTCCTCCGGCTACGATCTCAAGGATAGCGCCGATCGTACGGAACAGTCATTACGCGAACTGAACGATAAATATGCCCTTAACCACGAATTTGCGATGTCGCTCTGGCATTGCAGCAAGCCGGTCATCGCCATGATCGACGGCTACTGTCTGGCGGGCGCGCTCGAACTCGCCCTGTGCTGCGACATCCGGTATTGCTCGGACACGTCGCAGATCGGCGTTCTGGAATCGAGGTTCGGCGGCGGGATTGGCACCATGATGATTCCGTGGATTCTGGGAAACCGGTGTCGGGAACTGGTCTATTCCGGTGATATCCTCGACGCGCGCGAAGCGCTGAGGCTGGGTCTGGTCGACCGCGTTTTTCCGCAACCGGAACTGGCGGGCGAGACGATGCGCATTGCCAAGCGGATGTCGAGAGTCGCCGCGACATGCCAGCGCTGGAACAAGCGTGCGATCAATCAGGCATTCGAGACGATGGGACTACACACCGCGTTGCGCTACGGTATGGATGCCGCGTCGATTATGCGTGGCACCGGCTCTCCTGAGCGCAAGGAGTTCGACAGGATCCGCTCTCAGGAAGGGCTTTCAGAGGCGCTGAAGTGGCGGAAATCACTCTTCGCTCCTTTCGAGTGATAGATTGTCGCAAAGCTGCGGCACGGATATACGGTAGTGGCTTCTACCTGCCCGGATCCTGGATGCCGAGTTCGTTCCACACTCAATCGAAACCTTCTGACGGCGACCGTTGATTTCACGGCCTGCCGCGCGCGGGCGTTGTCATGTGTCACTTGGCACTTAATTGGGGTCTTCCTCAACGTGGGGTCGGAACAAGAGTAGCTCAAAATCTTGCGCTAAGACCGAACGGATCACGAACGTCAGGCGGCGCGCAAGATACGGCCCGGAAGTCGCAAGGGTCTGAAGCCTTTTGGCATCTGCTGCTCGGTGTCCCAGGAATAGATGCCGGTGAGATTAATATGCTCCCAACTGAGAGGGGAGACGTGCTTCAGCAGCCCGTCGGGAATATTCCGCCTCTGCCGACGCAGATGAGCGGCGGCGCGGCTGAGATAGACGGTGTTCCAGTGCACGATGGCGCTGACGACCAGATTGAGGCCGGAAGCGCGGAATGCCTGGCTATCGAATGAGCGGTCGCGGATTTCACCGCGCTCGTGGAAGAAGACGGCACGCTTGAGCTTGTGGGCGGCCTCGCCCTTGTTGAGGCCGGCCTGACACCGCCTACGCAGCGCCGGGCTCGAATACCATTCGATCATGAACAGGGATCGCTCGATCCGACCAAGTTCCCGCAGAGCCTTGGCCAACTGGCTGGATTTCGATGACGCGGCAAGCTTCTTGAGGATCGTGGAGGGGACCACGGTGTGCGTCGTGATCGACGCTGCCAGATGCAGCAAATCGTCCCAATGTCCCAGAATGAGGGCGGTGTTGATCGGTACGCCGATATGGTTGGTCAATGCCGGATAGGCGCCGGCCTTCTCGAAGGTGTGGAACTTCCGGTCCTTGAGGTTTCGCAGTCTGGAAGCGAAGCGCTTTCCAATCAGGGCAAACAACGCAAACACGTGATCGCTGGCGCCACCGGTATCCGTGAAGTGCTCTTCGATATCGAGAAGGGTGTCATGATCGAACAACCCGTCCAGAACATAGGCCGCCTCGCTTTCGGTCGGGCTGATCGGCAGGATGCTGAAGTAGCCATACTGGTCGGAAAGATGACTGTAGAATTTGGTGCCCGGCTCGCTGCCATAGTGGAGATTGATGTCGCCGCGTTTTGCAGCGCGGTCGCTGGCGCGGAAGAACTGCCCGTCAGATGAGGCCGTCGTTCCGTTTCCCCATAGGCGAGAATAGGGATGGCGTGTATGGGCGTCGGTCACGCAGGCCTGGGCTGCGCGGTAGGTTTCGGATCGGGCATGGAAGGTCCGTATCCAGCTTATCTGGTGAGCGCTGATGCCCTTCGAAGCTCCGGCCATGCGCTTTGGTCCCAGATTCGTCGCATCCGCAAGTACGCCGGCCAACATAGCCGATACGTTCTGCGGAGCGTCTGCCGTGCGCATATGCGTGAACTGATCGGCGAATCCAGTCCAGTCATGCACTTCCCGCAAAAGGTCCGGGACCTCGACCAGCGGATACATTTCGCTGATTTCGACGTTCAGATCCTCGGCCGCCGCGGGAACCTCGCTGGCGCCGGGTGTTACGATCAAGGTTCCGGCTTCAAGTCGGACATCCTCGAGATTTCCATTGCGGGCGCGATAGGCCAGACGTTTAAGATTGAAGTCCATCACCTGCTGAATTTCAGCAAGCCAGGTCGCGCCGTCTCCATGCACACCGAGATCGAGCTTGCCTTCTTCCTTCAAGGCGTTGAACTTCGAACGGGGCATGAGATGTTCGTTGATCGGCCGGAAAGATCGGCTACCTTCGACCCAGACGTCGGCCGAGCGGAGCCGATCTCGCAAGACGGCGAGCGTCGCAATCTCATAAAGCCGCCGGTCCGGCTTTTCCTGGCCGAAGATCAGTTTCCGGTCGGCGTGACTGAGATGGGCGACCGGGATGCGGTCGGGAAGCACACGGCGACCCTCCGCATGGAGCCTCCTCAAGGTTGCGAGCGCGGCAAGCAACGGATCGTGCCGCCGCGTCGAGTGGAAGGTGAACGCCTGGAGGAAGGGTCCCACATATTTGCGGACGTTCCCATATTGCTCGACCGCCAGGGACAGGAGCGAAGCATCATTATCCTCGACCATGGCGATGAGACCAGGTTTTATCTGCAGCAGTCGATGCCAGCCGACCTGATGATCGAGCGTTTCGATTGCATCCTCGTCATTATCATTGGCCGCCTGAAGCGCCGATATCGTATCGAGGAACAGCCGCAGCGCCTTGGATGTTTCCACGCGGGAATTCATGTGGCGCTGCTTCTTACGGTTGTTGGCTTGGGAAAAGAGCCTGCCGATCAGCTTGATGAACATCATGACCGCATCGTCGGTGAGCTTCTGGCCGAGCTTGATCACCTGCGCCACGATCATCGCACGACGGCGACCGGCATTGAAGTCGTTGGCGAGCCAGGCAGGGGTGGCATCGCCCTCCCGGATCATCTGGTCCCAGCGTCCTGAAGGAATTCGATCCTGCAAACGAGGATCGATCCCAAGCGTGCGAAGGAAGGCGATGCGCTCGGTCAATCCGACCAAGTTCATCGCTCCTGGAGCATCCGGTGCCGGCTTCAGCCAGTGAAAGCGCGTCTGGCCTATCGCCGGATCGACCGTCAGCAATCCGTCGAGGATCGCCAGCTTTTCCGTTGGAAGATCCGAGATCAGAGCAGTTTCGGCACGGCGGCGGGCAATGGCTCGGGCCGCCAGTCCCATCCGTTCGATCATATTCGCGACAGGCAGCAGCACCTGGCGTTCTCGGAAAGTCGCGACGATGGCGTTCGCGATTGGCAACCCCTTGTCGGTCGTGAAGGCCGTTTCGATTGCCGACACCAGCCCAACACGACGATCTTGGGCGGTAGCGTTCCTCATTCCGAGGTAACCGAGCAGATGAGCGATGTGGTTGCTGCGCGTCTCCTCCCGGCCAGCATACAGATCAAACGAAGCTGGATCGGCGCCGATCTGCTCAGCAACATAGTTGAGCATCGCCTTGGGCGGAATTTCGTTGGCCATGAGCGCACGGCCCGGATGGCGCATCAGGCAGAGCTGTATCGCAAAGCCGAGCCGATTATGCTCGCGTCTGCGAACCTCAATTTCGAGCCGGTCGGCTGGCGACAGGTAATAATGACGGATCAGACTGTCCTCGTCAGTCGGGATGTCGAAAAGCGCCTGCCGATCTTGAATTTTGAGAAGCGTCCGCTTGGCCATTTGCTACTCCACCCATTTCGAGCCATGGCCCTTGCCTCTGTCCGGAAAGGTCCGGTTCCGTACAGGGGCGAAACATACTGTCCACAAAATACCTTGACGGCCTTTCGAACGGTCCGGGTATTACGGACAGCCTATTCGGACGAAATTGAACCCCATGCCGCGCACCTTCGCCTATGTCCGCGTTTCCACGATGGGACAGACCACCGAGAACCAGCTTCAGGAAATCGAGGCCGCAGGCTTCCAGGTCGAGCCGCGCCGTATCATCACCGAGACGGTCTCCGGCAGCACCGCCATCGTGCAGCGTCGAGGATTTTCCCGGCTCATGGACAAACTGGAGGCCGGGGACATTCTTATTTGTCAATGACCGTGGAATCGGGACCCTGCGTTTTCGCGTAAAAGGGCCCCCGGCTTGAGCTGATGAAGGGCACACCGGTTAGCGCCCGATCAGGC
>NZ_JBEPMN010000023.1:0-26692 GCF_040545755.1 Aquamicrobium ahrensii | reverse complement strand
CCAGCAGCCGCACCAGCTCGCCCCGCCGCGGGGCCGGCGTCATGCGCCACTTCACGAACGCCGCATGGGCTTGCCCGATCGCACGCCCCGCTTCCGCGCCCGACACCTGAGCCACCTGCGCGATCGCCTCGCCCGTAACAGGGCTCGTCACAACAAGATCGCCACCCGAAAGGCAGCCGCAATCAACGCCAAGCCCGGAAAGAAGAGCCGAGGTTTCCTGAGAAAGCGTCATGATGTTCACCTTTCCGTTTCGTCATGGGCGATGGCCCCGATCTTCAAACCGCACCGCAACAATGGCGGTGGGCCACAATTTCCTGTGTTGCGGCTTGTGGAGCGCGCCGGACATGAAAAAAACTGGCTGGAGCGCGCTTTCCGAATTGTTGCGAACACAGGCGACTTGATGCGCAGATGATGCTATATCGCAAAACAAAAGCCATGAATTACGTTGAATCCATCTGACTTGATGCGGAATTTGCATGATTCGGTCACGCGCCCTGATGCCCGACCTTGGCAAGTTGCAAGCCTTCGAGAGCGCCGCGCGTCACGGCAACGTCACCCAGGCCGGACGAGAGCTCAGCCTCACGCAGAGCACCATCAGCCGTCAGATCAGGGACCTGGAGGTCCAGCTCGGCGTGCCGCTGTTCGAACGGGTTCGCCAGCGTGTGGTGCTTTCGGAAGCTGGCCGCAAGTTCCTGCCGGATGCGCGCAAGCTGCTGGAGCAGGGCGAGGCGGCCATGCTGCGCGCCATGGCCGGCTCGAGCGCCTCACTGCTGCGCCTCGCCACGCTGCCGACCTTCGGCACACGCTGGCTGATCCCGCATCTGCCGGGTTTCCTGCGCGCCCATCCCGGGGTCGCGCTCGACATAGCGTCCCGTTCCGAGCCGTTCGATCTGGAAGAGCAGGGCTTCGATGCGGCGATCCACTACGGCCAGCCAATCTGGGCCAACGCCACCTGCCGCTACATCTGTCAGGAAGTAATCGTTCCGGTGGCGAGCCCGGCCCTGACGCAAAGCCGGAACGTCGAAGGGCCGGGCGATCTGGCGGCGCTTCCGTTGCTGCATCTGGCCACAAGGCCGAAGGCGTGGGCCGACTGGTTTCGCCAGACGGAGATCGAAACGGCATCGTCTTTTCAGGGGCACCGTTTCGACCAGTTCACGATGATGATACAGGCCGCGACCGCCGGGCTGGGTGTCGCGCTGCTGCCGCTGTACCTCAT
Source organism: Aquamicrobium ahrensii (assembly GCF_040545755.1). Classification (NCBI taxonomy): domain Bacteria; kingdom Pseudomonadati; phylum Pseudomonadota; class Alphaproteobacteria; order Hyphomicrobiales; family Phyllobacteriaceae; genus Aquamicrobium; species Aquamicrobium ahrensii. The sequence goes on along the minus strand of NZ_JBEPMN010000023.1, from coordinate 25,476 downwards.
CGGGCCGGAACTGAAGGCCGGGCAGTTGCAGGTTGTGATCGATGTGCCGCTGCCGACCGAGAACGGCTACCATTTCGTCATGCCGAACGGCAAACTGGACCATCCTGTCGCCAACGAACTCCACCGCTGGATCGTCGGGCAGGTGGATGTTCCAGGCTAACCGGTCACTCAGGTCCCGATAAGTTCGAAGCGGTCGACATCGACCAGCCCCATGTCGGTGATCTTGAGATGCGGGATGACCGGCAAGGCGATGAAGGCGAGTTGCAGGAACGGCTCCTCCAGCGTGGAGCCCAGAGCAAAGGCGGCGGCGCGCAGCGTCTTCAGCTCGTCGCGCACCGTCTCGTAGCTGGCGAGGCTCATCAGTCCGGCGACGGGCAGGGCGAGCTCCGCCAGAATTTTTCCGTCCTGCACCACGACGAAGCCGCCCTCGATCTCGCCCAGCCGGTTGGCGGCCAGCGCCATGTCCTCGTCCGAGCAGCCGACAATACAGATATTGTGGCTGTCATGGCTGACGGTCGAGGCGATAGCGCCCGCCTTCAGGCCGAAGCCATGCACGAAGCCGGCGGCGATGTTGCCGCTGCGGCCATGGCGCTCGACCACGGCGACCTTGACCACATCGCTGGCGAGGTCGATCTCCACGCCATTTTCTCCGACCGGCAGGTCGAATTCGAGGTCACTGGTGATGATCTTGCCCGGAACGACGCCGATGGTGCGGGTGCGGCCGCTGTTGGAGCGGGCGCGGAAATCTGAGGCGGCGACGCGTCTTGCCTTGACGCTGTGGCGGCCGACCGGCGCCACCGGCTTGCGGGCCGCAAACAGTTCGTCGCAAACGATACGCCCGGCCGAAAGCACCAGTTCGGCGCGGCAATCCTCCAGCGTGTCGAGCACTACGAGGTCGGCGCGCCATCCCGGCGCCACCAGTCCGCGATCCTTGAGGCCAAAAGCGCGGGCGGCCGAGATCGATGCGGCGCGATAGATCGCCAGCGGCTCCACGCCCGCTGCGATGGCGGTGCGGATCATGTGGTCGAGATGGCCCTGATCGGCAATGTCGAGCGGGTTGCGGTCGTCGGTGCACAGCGCGATGAAGGGTGAGTTGCGCTCGGTGATGATCGGCGTCAGCGCCGCGAGGTCCTTCGACACCGAGCCTTCGCGCACCAGCACATGCATGCCCTTGCGCAGCTTCTCCATCGCCTCCTCGGCCGAGGTCGTCTCGTGATCGGTACGGATTTCGGCGGCGAGATAGCCGTTGAGATCGTAGCCGCGCACCAGCGGCGCATGACCGTCGATATGGCGGCCCTGAAAAGCCTCAAGCTTGGCCATGCACTCCGGGTCCTTCGCCAGAACGCCGGGAAAATTCATGAATTCCGCGAGCCCGATCACCCTGGGATGGTCGGCGAAAGGCAGGAGGTCGTGGACGGTGAGTTCCGCGCCGGACGTTTCCAGATGCGTCGCCGGCACGCAACTGGAAAGCTGCACACGAATGTCCATGACCGTCTCGGCCACGCTGTCGAGGAAGTAGGTGACGCCGTCCAGCCCCAGCACGTTGGCGATCTCGTGCGGATCGCAGATCGCCGTGGTCACGCCATGCGGCAGAACGCAACGGTCGAACTCATGGGGTGTGACCAGCGAGGATTCGATATGCAGATGGGTGTCGATGAAGCCAGGCACGACGATGCGGCCGGAAATGTCGATCTCTTTCGCACCCTTGTAGTCGGCGCAGGTGCCGACAATGCGCTCGCCGCAGATGGCGATGTCGCTCGCGATCAACTCTCCGGTTACGAGGTCGAGGAAGCGGCCCCCCTTGAGCACCAGATCGGCGGGCTCGCGCCCCGCCCCCTGGTCGATCATATGCTCAAGCCTGATAGTCATCCGTTTGCGCTCCGTGGATATGTCGGCGGCGAGGTTAGTGCATTGTGTGGCAAAGAGGAATCTGTGCAGGGGCGCTTTCGCCCGGCCGCGGCATTACGCGCCAATCAGGCGTTACCATGCGCCGGCCGCTGTGAGCGCCTCTATGATTTCCGTATAGCCGCTGCTGCGCGCATGTTGCAGCGGCGTCACGCCTTTGGCGTCCGCCAGATTGACGTCGGCGCCGGATTCGATCAGCAGGTCGACGATCTGCCGGTGGCGCGGCCCGCCGTCCCCCAGGATGATCGCTTCCAGCAGCGCCGTCCAGCCGAGCTTGTTGACGTGATCGATATCGACGCCTGCATCGATCAGCGTGCGCACCGTCTCGACATGGCCGCGCTCGGCAGCCGGTATCAGCGCCGTGCCGCCATAGCGGTTGGTGCTTTTCAGGTCCGCGCCATGCGCCAGCGTCAGCTCCAGGATTTCCAGATGGCCGCGCGCGCCGGCATAGAGATAGGGGCTGTCTTCGATCCGGTCCTTTGCGTTGACGTCTGCCCCAGCCTCGATCAGCACCCGGGCGGCATCGACGGCGTTGGCGTGGGTGGCGGCAAGAAGCGCCGTCCGTCCCTCGGCGTCTCTGGCGTCGATATCCGCGCCATCGGCCAGCAACCGGCGGACGGTTTCGGCGTCATTGGCGGCTGCGGCATCGGATAGCCCGGCTTGTTGCATATCTTGCCCCCACAGGGTGAGCGGTACGGCCGTGAGGCCGATGAAAACGGCGATGCAGATGGCGAGGTGCTTGCGCATTGGCGGCCCTGATTTCCCATTCGGGCTTATAGCACCGGAAGTTGCTCATGCGCAGACCCTGATGGCGACATCGGCGTTTTGCAGCGCCTCAGCCAGATCGTCCGGGGGCACGCGATTGACGATCAGTTCACCGAAGTCCGACAGGGAGCAGACGCGCACCAGGCCCTTCTGGCCGAACTTGGTTGCGTCGGTGACGACGACGCGCCGCCGTCCGCGCGCCAGCACCGCCTGCCCGAACTGCGCTTCCTCAAGGTCGTAGTCCATCACGCCGGTGAGGGCGTTGATCGCGCCGGCCGAAATGATCGCGTGGTCGACGCTGAAGCGGTTGACGAATTCGATGGCCGAGAAGCCAAGCGCCGCGCCGCTGTCACTGCGCAATTCGCCGCCGGCCATATAGACCTTGTTGCCGTTCACGGTCGCCAGGGTGCGGGCGATGTCGGACGAGTTGGTCACCACGGTCAGCCGCCGGTGGTCGAGCAGCGCGCGGGCGAGGATGCTGGTCGTGGTGCCGGTGTCGAGCATGATCGATTCGCCGTCGCGGATGGTCGAGGCGGCCAGCCGGGCGATCGCCTCCTTGGCCTGCCGGTTCTCGCGCATGCGCCGCTCGAACGGCGCTTCGCTGACCGCCGAGGGCAGGCCGACCGCGCCATGCATGCGCACGATGTCGCCACGTCCCGCCAGTACCTTGATGTCGCGGCGAACGGTTTCGACCGATACGTCGAGGCGCTGGGCGAGTTCGCTGACGCCGATCGTGCCTTCCTCGTCGAGAAGGGTGAGGATGCGGCCGTGGCGGGGGGAATAATCCATCTTGCTGAGCCCTGTGATAATTGACCGATTTTTACGACTATTGACCGATCTGGGGAAGGAGTCGTTCAAATCCGGTCAGAAATCCACACTTTCCTGTTGACTTAATTTGCCGACGAATCGATCCTTCGTTCAAACAAGGCAGCCGAAGGTTGCGGGAGGAAATATGGCGGTGATCCGGGAAATCACGGCCGCGCGATCCGGGCGGATCGCGGCCTTGCCCATCTGGAAGGGCTCTATCGCCATCGAGCCGCTGATGGGCGGTATCAGCAACGAAAGCTGGCTGGTCACCGACGACGCCGGCGGTCATGTCGTGCGCTTCGGCCAGGATTATCCGTTCCACCATGTGCTGCGCGACCGCGAGCTGATGACGGCGCGCGCCGCCGAGGAAGCCGGCTTTGCGCCGGCGGTGGAGCATGCGGAGCCCGGCGTCATGATTTGCCGTCATCTGCGCGCCAAAACCTTCGACGAGGCCGATGTGCGCGCCAATATCGGGCGCATCGCCGAAATCGTGCGCGCCTTCCACGAGAAGATGCCGCACCACGTTTCGGGTCCGGGCTTCATGTTCTGGCCGTTCCATGTCGTTCGCGATTATGCACGTACGCTGGCCGGGGGCGGGAGCCGTATGGTGGAGCATGTGCCAGCCTATCTGGATATGGCGAACGAGCTTGAAGCGGCACAGATACCGCTTCCCGTCGTCTTCGGCCATAACGACCTTTTGCCCGCAAACCTGCTCGATGACGGCGTCCGCCTGTGGCTGATCGATTTCGAATATGCAGGCTTCTCCACCGCGATGTTCGACCTGGCCGGGCTTTCGTCCAATGCCGGTTTCTCGCAGCAAGAATCGGAAGAATTGCTCGGCGTCTATTTCGGCCGCCGGCCTGACGAGGCGCTGAAGCGCTCGCTGGCCGCCATGCAATGCGCCTCGCTGCTGCGCGAGGCCATGTGGAGCATGGTGTCCGAACTCTATCTCGATGCGCCCGGCACCGACTATGTCTCCTATACGGCGGAGAACCTGCGCCGGCTGGACGTTGCGCTCGACGCCTATCGCACCGAACATGGACGCGCCCGATGATCCACTCCCTGCCCTCCCATGCCCAGATCATCGTCATCGGCGGCGGCATCATAGGCTGCTCCACCGCCTATCACCTGGCCCGCGACCACAAGGCCGACGTCATCCTGCTGGAACAGGGCAAGCTCACCTCCGGTTCGACCTGGCACGCGGCGGGGCTGGTCGGCCAGCTCCGATCCTCCGCCTCGATCACGCGCGTGCTGAAATATTCGGTCGATCTCTACAAGACGCTGCATGAGGAGACCGGTCTCGAAACTGGCTGGAGAATGACCGGCTGCCTGCGTCTGGCCACCAATGAGGACCGCTGGACCGAGTTCCGGCGTCTGGCCACCACGGCGCGCAGCTTCGGCATGGACATGCATCTGATCTCGCCGGATGAGGTGAAGCGCATGTGGCCGCTGATGGACACGTCCGACCTGATCGGCGCGTCCTGGCTGCCGACCGACGGGCAGGCCAGCCCCTCCGACATCACCCAGTCGCTGGCCAAGGGCGCGCGCATGCATGGGGCGCGGCTGTTCGAGGGCGTGCGCGTCACCGGCTTCGTCATGGATGGCGAACGCATCAAGGCGGTCGAGACCAACCATGGCCGCATCGGCTGCGAGACCGTGGTGAATTGCGGCGGCCAGTGGGCCCGCCAGATCGGGGCGATGGCCGACGTTTCGGTGCCGCTGCAGCCGGTGAAGCATCAATATATCGTCACCGAGAAGATAGAAGGCCTTTCTCCCGATACGCCGACCGTGCGCGACCCGGACCGGCGCATCTACCTCAAGGAGGAGGTCGGCGGCCTCGTCATGGGCGGCTATGAGCCAGACCCGCAAAGCTGGGCCACCGGCCTGCCCGGCGGCGACGTGCCCGATCAGTGGGAGTTCCAGCTCTTCGACGACGACTACGACCATTTCGAGCAGCATATGACGCAGGCCATCGCCCGCGTGCCGGCGCTGGCCGAAAGCGGCGTCAAGCAGATGATAAATGGCCCGGAGAGCTTCACCCCGGACGGCAACTTCATCCTCGGGCGCGCGCCGGAATGCGCCAACATGTTTGTCGGCGCGGGTTTCAACGCCTTCGGCATCGCCTCCGGCGGCGGCGCGGGCTGGGTGCTGGCCGAATGGGTGGTGCGCGGCGAAGCCCCGCTCGACCTGTGGGTGGTCGATATCCGCCGCTTCTCCGGCCTGCACCGTGACCGCGCATGGGTGGAGGAGCGCACGCTGGAAGCCTATGGCAAGCACTACACCGTCGCCTTTCCGCATGAGGAATATGAGAGCGGCCGCCCGCGCATCGTCTCGCCGCTCTATGCGCGCCTGAAGAAGCATCGCGCCGTGTTCGGCTCCAAGCTGGGATGGGAACGGCCGAACTGGTTCGCGCCGGAAGGCGTGGAGCCGAAGGACGTCTATTCCATGGGCAGGCAGAACTGGTTCGGCCCGCTTGGTGAGGAACATAAGGCCGTGCGCGAGCAGGTCGGCCTGTTCGACCAGTCCTCCTTCGCCAAGTTCGAGGTGGCGGGCAAGGACGCCGCTGCGGCGCTGGAGCTGATCTGCGCCAACACTGTCGCCAGGCAGCCCGGACGCCTGACCTATACGCAGATACTCAACAGCCGCGGCGGCATCGAATGCGACCTCACCGTCGCGCGCCTTGCTGAAGACCGCTTCTACATCGTCACCGGCACCGGCTCGCGCACGCATGATTTTGCGTGGATCGAGGAGCATCTGCCCGCGGGCGACGACGTTCGCATCGCCGACGTCACCGAGGACTATGGCGCGTTGTCGCTGATGGGGCCGGCCGCACGGTCGGTTCTGGAGAGGGTGACGGGGGCCGATGTCTCGAATGCCGCCTTCCCGTTCGGCCGGGTCGAGGCGATCGAGATCGCCGGCCACAAGGTGCGGGCGCTGCGCGTCACCTATGTCGGCGAACTCGGCTGGGAGCTGCATGTGCCGATTGGCGGCGCTGGCGACGTGTTCGATGCGCTGATGGCGGCGGGTCGGTCGCATGGCGTCCGCCCCGCCGGCTATCGGGCGATCGAATCGCTGCGTCTGGAAAAAGGCTACCGCGCCTGGGGCTCGGACATCACGCCCAACGACAACCCGTTCGAGGCCGGCCTCGGCTGGGCGGTGAAGCTGAAGAAGGACACCCAATTCATCGGCCGCGAGGCCTGTGTGGCCGCAGCCGGCAGGCCGTTGCCCAAGCGGCTGGCCTGTTTCACCACGCAAGACCCCGAGGTGGTGCTGCTCGGCCGCGAAACCATACTGCGTAATGGCCAGCCGGTCGGCTACCTGACCAGCGGCGGCTTCGGCTACACGGTCGGCCTGCCTATCGGCTACGGCTATGTGCGCAACGAAGCCGGGGTGGACGACGCATTCCTGTCGTCCGGCGACTACGAACTCATCGTGGCGAACGAACGCTGCGCCGCCACGATCCACATGACGCCGCTCTACGATCCACAAGGGGAACGCGTAAAAGCCTGATCGGAAAGGGCGTCGATAAAGCTTGCCGGCGCGGCACGCGCAACTGGGAGGTAAGGCACATGGCTTCTATCGGAACTTTTGTCATCTACATCATCATGGTGTGCGCCGTCGCTGGCGCCATCGCCTCGATCCGCAACCCGGAAACCGGGCTCGGCAAGGAATTCATCGAGGGCCTGCATTCCATCGGCCCGATCTTCATCCCGGTGGCCGGCATAATGGCCGCCATCCCCTATCTGTCGCAGTTCATCCGCGTCGCCGTCGGGCCGCTGTTCGCGATGATCGGGGCCGATCCGTCGATCGCCGCAACCACGGTGATCGCCGTCGACATGGGCGGCTACCAGCTCGCGGATACGCTGGCCGGCTCGCGCGACGCCTGGATGATCGCCACCATCGTCGGCTTCACGTCCGGCGCGACGATCATCTTCTCGATCCCCGTGGGGCTGGCGATGCTCGCCAAGGCCGATCACAAATATATGGCGCTCGGCATCATGTCGGGCATCCTCAGCGTGCCGATCGGCGTCTTCATCGCCTGCGCCATCATCGCGCTGGCCGGGCTGGACATCAGGCCGGAGGTCTCAACCACGGCGGAGGCCAGCCACCAGATCGCGCTCACCATCGGCGACATATTGCGCAATCTGCTGCCGCTGATCGTGTTCTGCGTGGCCATCGCGCTTGGCCTGCGCTTCGCGCCGGATGCGATGATCAAGGGCTTCCTGTGGTTCGGCCGCATCATGTATGCCGGCATCACCCTGGTTCTGGTCGCCTCCATCGTCGAATATTTCACCGGCTTCTTCAGCGCGGTGTTCGGCGCATGGGGCTTCGATCCGATCATCGCCGACGAGCAGGACCAGTTCCGGGCGCTGGAGATCGCCGGCTATATCGGCATCATGCTGGCCGGCGCGTTCCCGATGGTCTACCTGCTGACCAAATATCTGGCCGGGCCGATGGAGGCGATCGGAACGCGCATCGGCGTGTCGCCCGAAGGGGCGGCCGGGCTGCTGGCCGCCAGCGCCAACATCCTCGCCATGTACCGGCTGGTCGGCAAGATGCAGCCGCGCGACAAGGTGCTGGCCATCGCCTTCGCCGTGTGCGCGGCCTTCACTTTCGGCGACCATCTGGCCTTCTCGGCCAATTTTCAGCCGACGATGATCCTGCCGCTGATGCTCGGCAAGCTGCTGGGCGGCGCGGCCGGTTTCATGCTGGCGGTGTGGCTGTCGGTGCCGAAGGCTGAGGAACTGGCGATGCTGGATGCAAAAACGGCCGCAAATCCGCTGCCTGCCGAGTAAGGCGAGCGCAGCCGTTCGCATCCGATAACCCGGGCGACGGGCTTTCCCGTCGCTCTGCCTTCTGGCGCGGACAGGGAAATGGGAGGGGCAACGTCGCCGGCGGCGTCCCTCCCCCCGAACGCTGTCCACCTTGCGGATTTGGCCGGTCAGCGCCTGTTTACGCAATGCATCGGAAACTTGAGGGAGGCGCGTTCCGGCGAACCCGCGCGGAGGCCGCCTCACAAAATCTTCAACGCTCGCCACAATTCACTATTGCAATTCATTCTTAAAAGCATATTAAGGGTGGAGGTCGCGCCTTTCGGATTTTATTGCAACTGAGTTGCAGTATCCTTTCTGCGGCGCGCGTATCCATTGCAATCAAGATTCAGCCGCAAAAAGGAAGCCCATATGTTCGACCCGCCCAGGCGCATGATTCTCACCAGTCTGGTGGGGGGCGCCCTTGCCCTGTTGCTGATGGCCGTTCCGGGTCAGGCGGCCGGAAAATTCAAGGCCGCCACCACCTTCACGGTCATCGCGGACATGGCGCGGAATGTCGCCGGCGACGCGGCCGTTGTGGAATCCATCACCAAGCCGGGCGCGGAGATCCACGAATATCAGCCGACGCCGGGCGACATCCAACGTGCGCAAGGCGCTGACCTGATCCTCTGGAACGGCCTAAACCTCGAACTGTGGTTCGAGAAATTCTTCCAGAACCTGAAGGACGTGCCGCGCGTGGTCGTCTCCGACGGCGTCGAGCCGATGGGCATCACCGAAGGGCCTTACAGCGGAAAGCCCAACCCGCATGCATGGATGTCGCCGGCCTCGGCGCTGATCTATGTCGACAATATCCGCGACGCCTTCATGAAGCATGATCCGCAGAACGCCGAGATCTACAAGGCCAATGCCGAGGCCTACAAGGAAAGGATCAGGGCCGTCATCGCCCCGATCAAGGCCGAGCTTGACGCGGTGCCCGAAGACAGGCGCTGGCTGGTGTCGAGCGAGGGCGCTTTCTCCTACCTTGCCCGCGACTTCGGCCTGAAGGAGCTTTATCTGTGGCCGATCAATGCCGACCAGCAGGGCACGCCGCAGCAGGTGCGCAAGGTCATCGACGAGGTGAGGGCGAACGGCATCGCCGTGGTCTTCTCCGAAAGCACCATCTCCGACAAGCCGGCGAAGCAGGTGGCGCGCGAGACCGGCGCGAAATATGGCGGCGTGCTTTATGTGGACTCGCTGACGGATGCGGACGGCCCGGTGCCCACCTATATCGACCTGTTGCGGGTGACGTCGGACACCATCGCCAGGGGCCTCGCCCAGGGCGACTGACCCTGAAGCATTTCCAGCAAAGGTGTGAAACGGTTTTGCGTCCGGAAATGCGGCTAAAACAAGGAGATGGAGCGGTTCTGCCGATTCAGTGAAAACCAGAACCGCTTTAAGGAATGATGACGTGACCACCCATGTGAAAGAGTTCGCCCGCCCCACCGCATCTCCCGATGCGGGCTCGGGCATTGCGGTCAGGGAAGCGACCGTCACCTACCACAACGGGCACACCGCCCTGCGCAACGCCAGCTTCGCGATCCCGACGGGCGTCATCGCCGCCCTCGTCGGCGTCAACGGGTCCGGAAAATCCACGCTGTTCAAGGCGATCATGGGCTTCGTGCGACTGGCCAAGGGCGACATTTCCGTGCTCGGCATGCCGGTGAAGCAGGCCCTGCGCCGCAACCTTGTCGCTTATGTGCCGCAAGCCGAGGAAGTGGACTGGAACTTTCCTGTTCTGGTCGAGGACGTGGTGATGATGGGCCGCTACGGTCACATGGGCATGATGCGCATTCCCCGCCGCGCCGACCATGAGGCTGTGGCGGCGGCCCTTGCCCGCGTCAGCATGGGCGAGTTCCGCAAACGCCAGATCGGCGAGCTTTCCGGCGGCCAGAAAAAGCGCGTCTTCCTTGCCCGTGCGCTGGCGCAGGACAGCCGCGTCATCCTGCTTGACGAGCCGTTCACCGGCGTCGACGTCAAGACCGAGGAGCAGATCGTTTCGCTTTTGCGCGAATTGCGCGACGAGGGGAGAGTGATGCTGGTCTCCACCCACAATCTGGGCTCGGTCCCGGAATTCTGCGACCGTACGATTCTGATCAAGGGCACGGTTCTTGATTATGGCCTCACCAGCGAGGTGTTCACTCAAGGCAATCTGGAACGCGCCTTCGGCGGCGTTCTGCGCCATTTCGTGCTTAGCGGCGACCATCTGCACGCGGACGACGACCGTCGCCGGCTGTCCGTCATCACCGACGACGAGCGGCCGCTGGTGTTCTATGGCGAAAAGGACAGCATGGAGCACAAGCTCAGCGGAGAGGGCGAATGAACCTGCTTCTGGAGCCGTTCTCGTACCACTACATGGTCAACGCCATGTGGGTGTCGGCGCTGGTCGGTGGCGTGTGCGCCTTCCTGTCCTGCTATCTCATGCTCAAGGGCTGGTCGCTGATCGGCGACGCGCTCTCGCATTCCATCGTGCCGGGCGTGGCGGGAGCCTATATGCTGGGCCTGCCATTTTCCATCGGCGCGTTCTTTTCCGGCGGTCTTGCCGCGGCGGCCATGCTGTTCCTCAACCAGCGCACCAGACTGAAGGAAGACGCCATCATCGGGCTGACCTTCTCCGCCTTCTTCGGGCTCGGCCTGTTCATGGTCTCGATCTCGCCGACGTCTGTTTCTATTCAGACCATCGTGCTCGGCAATATCCTCGCCATCACGCCGGAGGATACGTTGCAACTCGCCATCATCGGCTTCCTGTCGCTGGCCGTGCTGCTTTTGAAGTGGAAGGACCTGATGGTCACCTTCTTCGATGAGAGCCATGCCCGCACCATCGGCCTCAACCCGACCCTGCTCAAGGTCATGTTCTTCACCCTGCTTTCGGCCTCGACGGTCGCGGCCATGCAGACGGTGGGCGCGTTTCTCGTCATCTGCATGGTGGTGACGCCGGGCGCCACCGCCTATCTGCTCACCGACCGGTTCCCGCGCCTGCTGGCGCTGGCCGTGGCCATCGGCGCGGTGACCAGCTTCACCGGCGCTTATGCCAGCTATTTCCTCGACGGGGCGACAGGCGGCGTCATCGTGGTGTTGCAAACGGCGGTGTTCCTGCTCGCCTTCCTGTTTGCGCCCAAGCACGGCATGCTGGCCGCGCGCCGCAAGGCCGCCGCTGAACTGAAGGAAGCTGCACCATGAGTTTCCTCGATACGCTCGCCTTGCCCTTCCAGTTCGATTTCATGGTCAACGCCATGGTCATCTCGCTGCTGGTGGCGACCCCCATGGCGCTTTTGTCCTGCTTTCTCGTTCTCAAGGGCTGGTCGCTGATGGGCGACGCCATCAGCCACGCCGTGTTTCCGGGTGTGGTGATCGCCTATATCGTCGGCTTCCCCTACGCCATCGGCGCGTTCGCCGCCGGCATGTTCGCAGCCGTCGCCACCGGTTTCCTGAAGGACAACAGCCGCATCAAGCAGGATACGGTTATGGGCATCGTCTTTTCCGGCATGTTCGGGCTGGGACTGGTGCTCTACGTCAAGATCCAGTCGGACGTGCATCTCGACCATATATTGTTCGGCGATATGCTGGGCGTGTCGTGGAGCGACATCACCATGTCGGCCGTCATCGCAGCGGTCACCGCCGGCGTCATGCTGGTGAAATGGCGCGATTTCCTGCTGCACGCCTTCGATCCGGCGCAGGCGCAGGCGGTTGGCCTGCCGGTCCGGATGCTGCACTACGGCTTGCTGGCGCTGATTTCGCTGACCATCGTCGGCGCCCTGCAGGCGGTCGGCATCATCCTGGCCGTCGCCATGCTCATCGCGCCCGGCGCCATCGCCTTCCTGCTGGCGCGCACCTTCGCGCACATGCTGGCGGTATCGGTGCTGGTGGCCGTCGTTTCGTCGTTCCTCGGCGTCTACGCCTCCTTCTTCATCGACAGCGCGCCGGCCCCCACCATCGTGCTCGTGATGACGATCGTCTTTCTCGCCGCCTTCGTTCACGCCACGCGCAGGGTGGCGCGGGTTCAATCGCAGGAAGCGGCGTCTGCGGAAAGCTGACAGACAGGCGGGGGGCCGCCATGGTGGTTGCGTCAGGCCTCGCCAGCGATTACCCATGGCGCGATGAACTGCCAGCATCAGAATCATACGAACTCGCCACGAGCGGAAATGCCCTGACATGACCAGACCGCGATCGCACCCTGTGGCGGGGGGCGAGCGGGAAGGAAGGGAAGCGCAACGGCACATGCCGGACGCCGGGGTCGTTTCTGCGGCCCGGGCGCTGCGCATATGGGTGGTGCGCGATATGGAGCCGCTGCCCACCGACGAGGGCGACCGCCGGCTGATGCGCTGCGCCATGCTGTGCAATGCGCTGGCCGGGCGCGGCCATGAGGTGGTTTGGTTCACCTCCAGCTTCGACCACTACGGCAAACGCCAGCGCACGCGGCGCGACGAAACCCATCGCATTTCGGACAACTACCGGATCGAGGTGCTGTATGCGCCGGGCTACAGGCACAACATCAGCCCGTTGCGGGTGTGGCACAATCGCCGCTTCGCCCGCGCCTTTCGCCTCTTCGCAGACAGGGCGAGCCAACGTCCCGACGTCATCGTCGCCGATCTGCCCACCACCGAGGCGGCTGAGGCGGCCATAGGTCTCGCCCGCCAGTGGGGCGTTCCCTCGCTGCTCTCCATCCGCGACCTGTGGCCGGATTTCTTCAGCGATTTCCTGCCGTCGCCGGCGAGACCCGCGGCGCACTTCGTCCTCAGGGCGTTTGAGCGGCAGGCGGCCTACGCCTGTCGCCATGCGACGGCGCTCATCGGCATTTCGCCTCGCTATCTGGAATGGGGGCTGGCCAAGGGCGGACGCGAGCGGGCGCGGCGCGATGCGGTCGTGCCCCTCGGCTATCAGCCGGCCCCGGTTCCCGAGGGCGACCGCGCCGCGTTGCTGCGGCGGCTGGGCGTCGACCCGGCAAGACCGCTGGTCAGCTTTGTCGGCAACTGGGGCGCGACCTACGATCTCGATGTGGTGGTGGAGGCGGCTGCGCGCCTTGAAGGCGACAGCGACGCCCTGTTCGTGCTGGCCGGCGACGGCCATGAGCGGAGTCGCCTGCTGAAGCGCATTGGCGGCCTCTCCAACGTGGTCGCGCCCGGCTGGCTTGCGGCCGGCGAGATCGCCCTGCTCCTCGATGCAAGCATCATTGGCCTGATGCCATACAGGCAGGGCGCGCCGCAGGGGTTGCCCAACAAGATCTTCGAATACATGGCCTATGGCGCTTTCCAGATCTCGACGCTGGAGGGCGAGGCGGCCGAATTGCTGGCGCGCCTTGGGGTCGGCCGCACGGTTCCGGCCGGCGACGCCGGGGCTATGGCGACCGGCGTGCTGGACACGCTGGCGCAGCGGCGCGGCCCGAACGAACGCGAGCACATCCTTGCGCAGTTCCTCGCCCGCTACAGCGCGGCGGCCATCTATGACGACCTTTCCCGGCGCATAGAAAGCCTCGCCCGTGCGGATCGCACGGACGGCCATGAAGAGGGAGCCGGCAACCCATGACGCATCACGAACCCCCCGGTCCCCTTCCCGGTCGCGATGTCACGCCCGGCAACGCCGAGCCCTTCTTTTCCGTCATCGTGCCGGTCTACATCCACTGGCATCTGGCGCCTGGCCTGCTCGACCGGCTGGAGCGGCAGACGCTGCCGGCCGATCGCTTCGAGGTGATCCTCGTCGATAACGGTTCGCCGCAGTTCGAGCCGCCCGAACATCTGCCCGACAATGTGCAGATCCTGCGCTGCGACACGCCCGGCTCCTATGCGGCGCGCAATCTTGGCGCTTCGCGGGCGAAAGGCGACTGGCTGGTGTTCACCGATGCCGATTGCCGGCCGCAGCCCGCGTGGCTCGCGGGGCTGGACGAGGCGCGCCGCCTCGCGGACGAGGGCGCTCTCATCGCCGGTGCGGTCAAGGTCGTGGCGCAATCCGCCCGGCCGGGAGCGGCGGAAATCTACGATGTCGTCAAGGGCATTCCGCAAGAGCGCTATGTGGCGCGGGGTTACGCCGCCACGGCCAATCTCGCCGTTCCGATGGCGGTTTTCCGGGAACTGGGCGGTTTTGACGGAAAACGCTTTTCGGGCGGGGATGCGGATCTGTGCCGCAGGGCGGTCGCCGCAGGGCATGCGCTGGTTTTTGCCCGGACCATGTGTGTCGAACATCCCGCCCGCACCACGTGGCGCGAAATCGCCACCAAGGCGCGGCGCATCAAGGGCGGCCAGATCAAGGCCGGTTCGGCTTCACGACGTGTCATGTGGCTGCTACGCTCGCTGACGCCGCCGCTGCGCGGAGCGTGGGAGTTTCTCAACGATACGCGCCATCCCCTGCGCCACAGGCTCGTGGCCATCGCCGTCCTGATGCGGCTGTGGCTGGTGGAGCTTGGCGAGGTCCTGTTGCTGGTGGCCGGTCGCTCGCCCGAACGCCGCTGAAGAAAGGCGTCGGGTGCAAGAAAGCAGCCAACCGCCGGCGCCGGGCGCTTGATATCGCATCGCGGCAGTCTGAAGATGCGGGGACTGGCCGGGCGGACGCGCGGCGACATGGATCAACGCGATATTCGGAAGCCGCACATGACAGCAACGCCCACCGCCGCAGCCTATCTGGCCGATCTTGCCGCACGCACCGCCAGACTGATGGAGCTGAACGCGGACGCGATCGCGGCCGCCACGCAAGCGGTGGAGCGCTCGGCGGGGGCCGATGGGCTGGTCTATATCTTCGGCACCGGCCACAGCCATATGCTGGCCGAGGAGGCGCATTACCGCGCGGGCGGGCTGGCGCTGACGGTGCCGATGCTGTCGACGCCGCTGATGCTGCATGAGAGCGCGGTGGCCAGCACAGCTTTCGAGCGTATGCCGGGACTGGCGGCGTCGGTGCTTCGCCGTTACCCGATCGGGTCGAGCGATGTCCTTGTCGTCGTCTCCAACAGCGGCGTTAACGCCGCCGTGGTGGAGGCGGCCGAGGCGGGCAGGACGCTCGGCGCAACCGTCATCGCGGTCACCTCGCAGGACTATTCCAGACAGGCCGCGCAAGGCCGCCGGCGTATTGCCGATATAGCCGACATCGTGCTCGACAATGGCGCTCCCCCCGGCGACGCGATCGTGAGCGTGCCAGGCTCGCAACTGCGTGTCGGGCCGATCTCGACCTCCGTCGGCGCGGCGCTTCTGAACGCCGTTTTTGCAGAGGCGGCGGCGCGGCTGCAATCCTCGGGCCTGGCGGCGCCTGTCTATCTCAGCGCCAACATGCCGGGCGCTGCCGAGGTCAATGAGAGGCTGGTGGCCCGCTACCGGCTGCGCAACCCGCATCTTTGAACGGACCGCCAGCGCTCGGCCATCACTTTTCGACGGTGATCGCGCAGGATCCGCCGATCCGCCAGAGCCTCAGCCCGCACTTCCCAATCTGATTGATTGGGTTCAGGCCATCATGCCGCCGCCTTCGATCCCATCGCGCCGAAGTTCGGAACTCAGCAGCCCGCAAAGTCAGCTCTTGAACCACCAGCGCTCGGCCAGCCTCATGCCGTCGAGGTCGTCGCTCGCCGCCAGCCGCTCGGGGTGTTCGACATTCAAGTTCGTGGCGCTCAGATAATTCGCGAACATTGGTATGATCGCTCCTCCCTCGTCGCGAACCAGCGCCTGAGCCTCTGCATAGAGCGAGCGCCGCCGGCCTTCGTCAAGTTCGGTCCTCGCTTCATTGACGACCCGGGCGAAAGATTCGTTCTCCCAGAAGGTGTCGTTCCAGGGAGATTTCCCGATATAGACCGTCGAGAACATCCAGTCCTCGGTAGGCCGGCCGCGCCAGAACACGGCGCTGAAAGGCTTCTTCATCCATACGTCCGACCAGTAACCGTCGTTTGGCTCCCGCTTGACGTTAATGGTGATTCCGGCGCTGGCGGCGGCTTCACGAAACAGGGTCGCGGCGTCTACGGCGCCTGAAAAAGCCGCGTCGGCAGCGCTCAATTCGACCGTAAGGCTGTCGTGGCCGGCCTTCTTCAGAAGGCTTCTGGCACGGTCCGGATCATAGACCCTTTGTTCGAGTTGTGTGGCCTCGTAGCGATATGCAGGACCGATCGGATGGTCATTGGCGACGCGACCGTGTCCGCTGAGAACGTTCTGGACCAGCTTCTCACGATCGATTGCGTATTTCAGGGCAAGGCGCACGTCGTTATCATCGAAGGGCGCGAACTGTGTGTTCATCGCAAAACTGTAGTGCTGCGAGCCGGTAACTTCGACAAGCTTCACATTGGCGAGGCTCTTGACCCGGCTGGCTGTCGCGAAAGGTATGCGGTCTATCACGTCGAGCTGCCCGCTCAGCAAAGCGGAAATGCGGGCATTCGCGTCTGCGATTGTCAGCATTTCGACATTGTCGAAATAGGCCGCGTTCTCTTTCCAGTAGTTTTCATGCCGGGAGAGCGCGGCACGGATGCCGGGGTCGAAACTGTCGACCACATATCCGCCCGTGCCAACGCCGCTTTGCCAGTCGATCGTCTCTTCGTGGGCGGGTGCGATGACCATGTGATAGTCTGACAGCGTATACGCAAAATCAGCATTGCCATGTTCAAGCGTCAGAATTACGCGGTTTGGTCCGTCGCTCCTGATCTCTGCGATCTGGTCGACGACGGGTTTCATCGCCGAGGTCGATTCGGGGCCTCGGTGATGATTGATCGAAGCAATGACGTCTTGCGCGTCCATCGTCTTTCCGTTGTGGAATTCGACGGACTTGCGAAGGTTGAACACCCACTGCTTTGCATCGGAGCTGGGCTCCCAGCTCTCGGCAAGCTCAGGTGCAAGGGAGCCGTCGGCGGCGATTTCGGTCAGGCAGTTGTAACGGGCGAAACTGAACGCCTGCATAAACCCGCCGATGAACGTTGCGGGATCATAGCTGTCGGTGGAATTTCCGTGGCCCAGTCCGATGCGCAACGTACCGCCCCGCCTGGGCGTGGATGCGCTGGCCGCTCTCAGGCCGAGCGAGGAAAGCGCGCTTCCCGTAGCGGCCGCCGCAGCGGTTTTAAGCAAGAATCGTCTGGATAATCTGCGTGGGGATTGGGTCATGCAGCTTTCCTCCCTGAGCCTGCGCAGCAGCCTAGCATCGGAAATGCTTGTTAGAAAAATAGAAATACTTTCGCGCTGTATTCGTAAATACTATAATGCGGCTGGCTGCGCATCCTTGCTGGCAAGCCATTCTGAAATCTGACTCGCCAGGATCGTCACAAATCTCTGGGCGACCAGTGAAAGCGTTGGGCGGCCAACCACCGCAATCTGGAACCTGATGTCCTGGAGCAGGGGCTTTATAATGATCTTTTCTGAATGCGCGACGAAATTCGCAGTGAAAGGGTCCACGATAGCCACTGCGCCGGTCGCTTCCGCCATCGCGGCGACAACCGGAGAGGAATGCGAAGACAGCCGGGCGCGGGATTGGATGAACTGATAAACTTCGTTATCCGATATCAGGCTCAGGTACAAACTGTCGAACGCTACGAAATCATCGTCGCGCAATGACATGAGGTCGATCGGCGCTTCAACCGCCGCCATCGGGTGATGGTTCGGCAGGAGGCAGACATAGCGGGTCGACGTCCGATAGTAGGTGCTGACATTCGCAGGTTCATGTATCGGGCTTATCAATCCGAGGTCGAACTGATGCGTTTCGATTTTCTCGATGATCTGTTGCGTCGTGCGGACGCTGACATTGAGCTGCAGGTCGGAGGATTCCTTTTGCATCCGGGCCGCGGCCAGCGGACTTACCGAGTAGGCGAGCGCTGGTATCACACCAAGCGAGATGTCGCCGCTGCCGAGCGTTCTGATCGCGGTGGCTGCATTGCGGATTTCTCTCAGTCCAATGAAGGAGCGTTCAACGGAGGAGTAGAGTCTGCGACCCTCCTCCGTCGCCACCAGTCCCCGCGCAGTGCGGTCGAACAGCTTGAAGCCAACGGAACGTTCCAGATCGCTGACGAGACGACTGACGCTTGGCTGCGAGATGTGGAGCATCTCGGCCGCGCGCGACACGGACCCCATCAGATAGGTCGCCCGGAACGCATCGATCTGCCTGATGTTCATGTGCCGAGCAGCCCTGCGCCTTGTCAGGCCGTCGTGTCGATTACGACGGCGCGACGGCTACCTTAGCCGCTGACCGCTGACTTTGCAGTAGAAACATCGTTCAGTTTGAAGACGCGCGCGGCGTTGCCGCCGAGCCAGGCGTCGAGGCTTTCGGGCCTCAGAGGCAGCGCCCGCAACTCGTCATGCGAGCGACGGATCGGCAGCATCGGCCAGTTGCTGCCCCACATGACCCGGTCGCGCAGCACGGTGTCGCCGAACTGGATGAGAGGTTGCCACCCGCCGCCTGGCTTGTTGAAATGGCGGGGGCGCATGCCTGCCGGGCTGATATACATGTTGGGGTGGCGCAGCGCGATGCTCACCATGTCCAGAACCCACGGCCAGCCTGCGTGATGCGCGATGATCGTCAGTTCCGGAAAGTCGGTCGCAACCTGGTCGAGGAAGGATGGATGGCCGCAATCATTCCGGACGCCGGCGAGAAGATTGGTCGAGGTATGGACGATCACCGGAATATCGAGTTCGCAGCATTTGCTGTAGATCGGATAGTAGCGCCTGTCGTCGGCGTGCATGCCGTTGGCGTAAGGCGCGATGCTTGCGGCCTTAAGTCCGAGTTTACGCACGGCATGATCGAGATTGCGGACAGCATCCATCTTCATCTTCGGCGAGCAGCCCGCGACGCCGACCAGTTTGCCTTTCGACTTCGTCTGGATATCGGCGACGATGGCGTGTTCCAGCGTGTCGTAGGAATGGATGATCGCCGCGTCGACGCCGGATGCCGTCATCATCTCGATCATCGCGTTCGCGCCGCCTTCGCCGATCGCCCTTAGCAGCCCCGGAAGCGTATTCACCCGACCTTCGAGCGATGTGTCGCGGATGTCGGGAGCAAACGGCGCGAACAGTTCGGGTTTGTCGCTGCCGTAGCCGTATAGGTCAGCATAGATCGCATGCTCCCCCGGCGGGCTGATATAATCGCGGTTAAGGGGTACAAGATCGGGGACAGTGAGAGGAAATTCGACTATCATTCGCTCACTCGTTTCTGTCGTTTAGCCGTTAATTCAGGGTGAATGGAGTATCGCGCGGGCGTCCACCGCCAATGCGCCTTCGCCGCGTTCGAGCAGCATCACCGGGTTGAGGTCCAGTTCCAATATGTCCGGTCTGTGATGGCCGAGATTGCTTACCGCAACCACCAGTTCCGCCAGCGCTTCTATGTCGCCGCTCGCCTGTCCCCTGTCGCCGCGCAGGAGAGGGTATCCCTTCAGTTCACGGATCATACCCAGGGCGTCGTCATAGCCGACCGGGCACAGCCGAACTGCAAAGTCGTTGAGAACTTCCACCCAGATGCCGCCGAGTCCAATCAGCACGCAGGCGCCGAAACTGGACGACCGTTTGAGACCCACCACAACTTCCGCCGTACCGCGAGTCATCCTCTCTACAACTACTCGTTCCGGGGTTGCGCTTCCGGCCGCGGACGCCCTGCTCGTCACTACCCCGTAAGCAGACAGCGCTTCTTCCGGTGAATTGATGTTGATGAGCACGCATCCTGCGTCGCTTTTATGCGTCACATCAGCCGCAGCGGTCTTGACCGCAACCGGGAAGCCAATTTGTCTGGCGATCTGCACCGCTTGCTTTTCGTTAAGTGCGACGCCCCACGGCGCGACCGGGATTCCCGCATTCTCGACAATCCGGCGCGCCTCGTCGCCGGACACGACATGCCCGGCCGCAGCAGTTTTCGAGTTATCCGCCGAAACCGGTGCCGGGATTGCCTCCCCGCCTGCGAATGGCTTTAGCCTCCGGCAGGATGAAATGAAGTTCAGGCAATCATCGACGTTTGCATAGGCTGCAATTCCGCGTTCGCGAAGAGCGGCCAGCGCCTCGCTTTGGAGTTCGGCAGGGCATTGACCTCCATCGCCATTCTTCAGCGCCACGCAAAGGATAGCCCCATCAGCACAGCCAGCAGCGGGAAGGCTGCTGCACACTTGCCTCCACCTGTCGTCGCCGGTCAGATTGTTGGCGACGGCGACAAGATTGAGATGCACCAGAACATATCCCACATTTTTGTCCTGGCTGGCGATGTCGATCAAATCGGCAAGTAATGTTCCGTTGGACAGGAGCCTGTCCGCGCCCACATCGATCGGATTGCTGACGCCACCAAGGGCTTCCGCATCGGGAACCTTGTCGAGAAACGCCGCGATGGTCTGCGGGTCAAGCTGCGCCAGTCTCAGGTTGGCGTCCTCGCATGAGTCGGTAAGGAGGACGGTTGCGCCGCCGCCGGTGCCAATCAGGACAAGATCGTCGGAAGTCTTGGCGGAAGAAGAGGAGCCGGACAGCGCGGTCTGGGACCGGGCCTCACAAAAGACGAACACTTCTTCCAGCGTAGCCGCCTCGAATACGCCGGCCTGGCGAAGCATTGCACGCCAGATCGCGTATTCTCCCGCCAGCCGGCCGGTGTGGGAGACCACGGACTGGCCGCCTTGCTCGGTTCGGCCCCCTTTAAGAACCACGACCGGTTTCGCCTGGGCGGCCGCCTTGAGTGCTTCGTAGAGCCGGTACCCCTCGGTTACGCTCTCGATATATAGGGCGATGACTTTTGTTTCGGGATCCGAGGCCAGATAGCGAACGTATTCGGGCCAGTCCAAATGGGCGCAGTTGCCTACTGACAGGATTTTACTGAAGGCTATTCCTCGCGTTTGTCCTCGCGCCAGGACATCGTAGCAGATGCCGCCGCTCTGTGACACGAACGACACCGGGCCGGGCTCAAAATGGCAGCCCCAGGCAAAACTCAAACCGGCGCTGGCGCTGTAGATGCCCATCGAATTGGGGCCGATCAGGATGGTCCCGCTACCGGTGACCGCATCGACAAGCTGATCCTGGAGGGCCTGGCCGCTCCCGGAGACTTCCGCGAATCCGGCGGAGAAGATGTGCACGACAGGCACCCCGGCCGCGACGCATTCCCGCACCGCTTTCAAGACGCTGTCCCGTGGAACGACGATGATTGCGTAATCTATCCGGCCCGGAGCTTCGTTGATCGACGGGAAGCAGCGAACTCCCTCGATTGCTTGCCTTGTCGGATTGATGGGGACGATATCGCCCTTGTAAGAATGAATGAGAAGACGCAGCACGTCGTTGCTCCACTTTCCGGGCGTTCCCGAAGCGCCGATCACGGCGACGCGGCGCGGGTCAAAAGCCCTTGCCAGAAGTGCATGCGCGGGATGTTCGGAGCACGGTCGTTTGGAAGAAACTCCGGCGGGCTGGAAAGTGGTTAGAGCGTCCGAGACACCCATTTTCGAAATCCCTCCGCTGAGCCTGTCGATAATGCGCCGGTCATTCGTACCCTTTCGTCGATATTCGAACTAATACTATTTTTTGGAAGCTGAATTTGGAAATACTATACAGTGACGCCGAACATCCTTCAGATTCAATTCTTCGAAAGCTGAGGAGCGCCTGCCCAAACATGATCTCGATCCGGTTGCGGCGTTTGTCGTGCTTGGCGGGAGAGGACCGTAATTTGCGTCCTGGATGCAGGGTTTGATCAGTTGGAATTCATAAAGTGAATATGTCACAACCATCCAGAACCAATACATAATCCTCTGTCGTCCACTTGCGCGACCGTTCTTATCTGCGTGAAACCCTCCGATGTGCCCGCTACCGCCCGCAAGCACCTTACGCTGGCATTTTCTGCCTTCCATCATCCGGCGCCTATCGGCTTCTATCGACGCAATCACAGTCGAAAAGAGAAGTCGGATGAAGGCATCCCCGTCACAAACTCATATGCGAAGAACCATTCGGCGGCAGCAATTGCGCGATATTGCCCGCTCGCCGACAGCACCATCTACGCAATGGAGCACCGTGGCGAATTTCCAAGGCGCTTTGCCCCGCTCCACGCTGCGTCGTCTGGGATCTCGCCGAGGTAGAGGCCTGGCTATTAGCGCGCGGAGCGAAACCGATCCTTAGGGCTCAAGCTACTGATGTTACGCAGCGCAGGACGCGGCCCGTCAAAGCGGAGTCAAGCGTCATCAAAGGAGGGATGAGGACGGGAACGTGCTTCCGCCGTCGACCCAAGCATCGATGAGATCCGACCATTCCTGCGTCATATGCCGCCGCTGCACTTCATACTCGGCCTTGTTGTAGACGCCACGCGATGAACGCCCGTCCTCGTGAGCCAGGCACTTCTCAATCCATTCGCTGTTGAAGCCGAGCTCGTTGAGAAGCATGGAACCGTTCCTTCGGAGATCGTGGACCGTAAAGGGCTCGAGGGGCAGCCCCGCCTCCTTGGCCTTTTCGACAACCAGATAAGTAATGCGATTGAAAGTCGCTCGCGACATTGGGTCATCGGCATCATATCTCGACGGAAGCAAATAGCGCGAGTTCCCGGAGCACGTCTTCAAGGCAATGATGATGTCCAGAATCTGGCGCGACAGATAGACGTTGTGCGCTTTCGACCGTTTCCTGCGCTCTTTCGGAATGGACCAGACAGCGTTCTCAAAATGCCGAGCCGTATCGTCGGAAGGGTCGCAACGTGCTCAAGCTGCTTTAGCATGATGCGGATTTCCGTTGGCGACAGAGCTCGGTCTCTTGGAGCAAACTTGGCGATCGAAACAGGTCCGACTTCGTCGGCAGGGTTTGCAACCCTTTCCCCGCGCACGATCACGAAGCCGTAAATCTGTTTGAGAATATCCCTGGCGTGGATCGCAGTGGCGGGTGCCCCGTGTTCGGTGAGTATACCACAGTGCGCCCGAAGATCGTCGGGTGTGATCAACGTCAGCAAGGGCCGTCAAGCGACCCATCGATAGGCTTTGATCGACGTAGAAGATATTTCTATTTTATATCAATGGCTTGCGTAGTGATACGCTCGGACGGGCCTGAATCATTCCCACTCGATGATCTGCCCCGACAGTCAACTATTTGAAAAGAAAAGCAAAAAATAATTTTTTGCGGCAAAAAGTCCGTCAGCGTCAGCGGTAAAATAAATTGCTCATGAAAACATTGGGCTTTTTCGGCTGAGCGGCCTGTGGATAATTCCGCCATCTATCGCTGGTGACGGCGACCGATCTTTTTGAGGTTTCCAAAGGCGAAAGTGCTCGCCGTCACCGCATGGTATCGACTCTCTTCGCAATTGGCGATCCTCCTCGAAAGATTCCGTCCGCGACGCCTGACAACGATCACACATCGGGCCAGAGGCGTTTGCCACTGCATTCGTCCTACTCCAGTCGTTGCGCAAGCTCCTCCGACTGCTCGGCGAATTTCCGAGCATTGGCTTTGCGCAGCCGCTCCAGGTTTTGCAGCTTCCAGCGCACGCCCGGAAGCTTCTCGACATGCGGGATGTCGAGAAGCGCCCATTCCGGTTCGGCCGTGACGAGGGACAGCAGGAAGCGCCTCTCATCCTCCGTCAGCCCTTGCTGGAGTTCGCGCATCATCTGCTCGCGCGCTGCCAGAAGCGCATCGAGTTCAACCGGCTCTGCGGTCATGCCGACGAAATTGTGCTCGAACTCGTGGCGGATGTCGCGCAGCGACGGAAACAGCACCTCATGGACAGGCCTGTTATGGCTCGCGAGATAGACGACGAACGCGCGGCGAATGCCAGCCGTGATCCCCTCATGCGCAAAGAGCTGCATGACATCGAACAGATCGCGAGGATGCTGCCGGTCCATCGCCGCCATGAGCTTGCCGCCATAGACGTCTTCGAGCGACACAACCGGAATTTCGATATCTGCCTCCAGCGTGTCGCGGGCGTTCGGTGTCAGCGATGCCATCCGCACGGGCTGAACCGTGCCACGCATGACGAAATTGACCTCGACCTTAACCTCGGTCGCTCCCTGCCTCACCAGCAGCTTGGTCTCGCCGGCGTCTCCTGATGTAGGAACATGTGTCTGGAAACCGCGCTTGTTCAGGCGCTCGACGGATTGGCGGATGGCCTCGTTGATCCGATGCAAGGCCTCGTCGCGCGGCAGCCTATGGTCTGGGAACACCAGATCGAGATCGACCGACAATCGAGGCATATCGCGCACGAAAAGATTGATCGCCGTGCCGCCCTTGAGTGCGAAGGTGTTGTCCACAAAGACGAGTGGCGCGACCCGCGTAAGCAATCGGGCAGTGTCGAGATAGGTTCGGTTCATGGCTTGAGCACTAGCAGACCGTCGGCCGAACGCGACACCCAGGGACGATCACTTCCCCTGGGCAATTGCGATGGATCGAGCTTGCTGACCCATGGCTGGGCAAGCTCACGGCCGAGTTGCAGACAAAGACGCACGGTCTTGACGCTGGTGCAGCCCTTGAGCAGTTCGCCGAACACATTGGCGCGCAAGCTATAGCTGCTTTCGACCAGTTCGCGCGCCTCTTGCAGCGACTGACGCACACCGACTTCGCTCAAAACCTCCAACAGCGCGCGCTCCGGCGCCGAGACCAGCGGCGCGCCGTCACGGTTCTCGAACGGCCGGACATGCAGCAGCGCGTCCGGGCGCTCGATGAATAGCCGCTTGCGGTGATATTCGGCCGGAAAACGATCCGTGAACCATCCGGGAAGGCGCCCTGCCTTCCAGCCGTAGAGATGAATGGTCGGCCGCTGGGCCACGTAGTGACGTATACCGTGCCAGTCGAGTGCGGACTTCCCACCGACGTGGAGGCCCTCGAAGCTTCGTTGCAGCAGGACGAGGCTGGGCTGCAAGGCGGGCGGGTCATTAGGGCGGCAATAGACGCCACGCGCCAGCCGCTCCAGCCAGCCCGCACGGACATAGTGGACCGCGAGGTCAGCCGATATGCCGAGGGCGGCGAGATCCTCGGAGGTCAGCGGCGTTCCCGGAGCCAGGTGGCTGTAGAGCCTGTTTAGCTTATCTCTCTGTATCGTAGCCATACTACGATAATAGGAACAATATCAAAAAATGGCAAGTTTGAATATAATCGGCAGATCGTAGACTGGCTACGATAGGAACAACTTTTCCAAGTGATTGCGCAATAAGAAAGAGACCCCATCGCGGTCTACGACGTCTTCCCGGTCCTGCGCTGCCCCGGTTTCGCCTTCTGTACTCGCAGCCTGGCTGAATTGAGCTTTGAGGTGGACCCGTCTGGTGAGACAGCTTGGCGGCTTGGCTAAGGTGGATCGGGTTGGTTTCTACGCCGCCAATTGCTCCGTCATTTGTGCC
>NZ_JBEPMN010000022.1:0-45962 GCF_040545755.1 Aquamicrobium ahrensii | reverse complement strand
GGCGAGAAGGAGACCGGCGGCGGGCGCGAGAGCGGCTCCGACGCCTGGAAGGCCTATATGCGCCGCGCCACCAACACCATCAACTACTCCAAAGAACTCCCCCTCGCACAGGGCGTGTCATTCGATATCGAATGAGGATCTGACAATGCTCACCAGACCGGATGTAGCTGCCGCGCCTTTCAGGGCGGCGGCCCGCATCGCCGACATCGGCGTTTCCGAAATCCTCCAGATCGGGGCGCGCGCCGCAGCCATGCGCCGGGAAGGCCACAACGTCATCATTCTCGGGGCGGGCGAGCCCGACTTCGATACGCCGGACCCGGTGAAGGAAGCGGCTTTCAGGGCAATGCGGCGCGGCGAAACCAAATACACCGCCCTCGACGGCTCGGCGGCCATGAAGGAGGCTGTGCGGGAAAAATTCCGGCGCGACAACGGGCTCGATTTTTCGACCGGCGAAATCAGCGTCTCCGCCGGAGCCAAGCAGGTCATCTTCAACGCCTTCATGGCCACGCTCGACCCCGGCGACGAAGTGATCGTGCCGACACCTTACTGGACCTCCTATGCCGACATGATCCGCATCGCCGGCGGTGTGCCGGTGCTGGTCGCCTGCGACGCAGCCAACGGATTCCGGTTGACGGCCGCCTCGCTTGAGCGCGCCATTACGCCTGCCACGCGCTGGCTGATGCTGAACTCGCCTTCCAACCCGACCGGCGCGGCCTATTCGGAAGCCGACTACCGCCCGTTGCTCGACATGCTTCTGAACCATCCGCACGTATGGCTGCTGGCCGACGATATCTATGAGCACATCGTCTATGACGGTTTCCGCTTCGTCACGCCGGCGGCGCTGGAGCCGGCTATCCGTGATCGCATCCTGACTGTCAACGGCGTCTCCAAGGCCTACGCCATGACAGGCTGGCGCATCGGTTATGGGGCCGGGCCAGCGACCTTGATCAAGGCCATGTCCGTGGTCCAGAGTCAGTCCACCTCCAACCCCTCCTCCATTTCCCAGGCGGCGGCGATCGAGGCGCTGACCGGCTCGCAGGACTATCTCGTCGAACGCCGTGACAGTTTCCGCATCCGCCGTGATCTGATCGTGGACGGCCTCAACGCCATCGACGGCATCGATTGCCCATGCCCGCAAGGCGCGTTCTACACGTTTGCAAGCTGTGCGGGGATGCTCGGGCGCACCACCCCACAGGGCCGGAAGATCGAAAGCGACCGCGATTTCTGCGCCTATCTGCTGACCGAGGCCAGAGTCGCGGTGGTGCCGGGCTCGGCCTTTGGCGCTTCGCCCTTCTTCCGCATCTCTTATGCGACTTCGCAGGAAGAACTGCGTGAGGCTCTGACGCGCATCGCCGCTGCCTGCGCCGCGCTCGCCGTCTGAGGGACCAGAGATGCAGGCGGGATGCTCAACGATTCACGCTCCCATGGCCAGTGAGAAGCAGCGGTCCCGTCCGCGCCGATGACGCTGCACCTCGCCCAGGCCAGCAAATCCGGCTTTAGCCGCGCCAGCACAATGTCGGACTCGTCAATGCCGGTCTGTGGCTGGTGACCGGCGATGTTTCGGCAGCACTGGCAAAAAACCGGCGCTGGCGATCTCGCTCATCGACCGTCACCGCATCGATTGTGAGCTGGAACGCAACGGCACGCTACATTACGCTGTTGGCGGAACTGGCCTGGAGAAAGCTCGGATGGGCCTGAAGCATTCCGCTCAAAGCACGACGGTCATCCACACGCGGCTTGCCGCGGCTCCTGGGAAAATATGGCGCAAGCTGCGCCATTTGCTCTTCCGTTAGCCAGTAAAGGTCGCTCGTGATTCAGTCTCCTTGTGGAGCCGGAATCACATCAGACGCATCAAATCAACAGGTGCTGAGCCTAGATGCTACGGTCTTGCGCCGGCGCGACGTCCTTCCAGCGTGGACGATGTTTCACGCACCGTGTGGACTTGTCTGTGGCGACCTCGGCGCTTCGACAGAATTGAAGGGACCTTCCTGTTTTCTGCCGCCCGCTTGAAGACGACATACAAACCACCCGGATCGCTGACCGATGGTCTTGAGGCCAAGGCCTTCCGACTTTCGCCTCCCCCTATCGGGTGCGCAAGCCTAAGGCGCAATGTTCCAACGTGGGTATCGCGCGATCACACGGAAATCGCGCGTCGGCAGCAGGTTTGGCTGCTTTCACGCAACGTATTCCTTCGCACGCCAATTCATCAGGAAATCTGAATAATACACGAGATTAACTCGATTTTCTGACGTGTCGGAATCGCTATTATCGGCGCAGGAGGTATCCGATGCTGAATGAAACCATGCTTTACAGGTCTTCTGTCGCTGCGCCGCGCCAGAAGATTGCGAGAATCTCGATCCACGATCTCCAGGGGATTCCCATCACGCCCCCGCCTTTCCGTGACCGTCCCAACAAGGAGGGCGCGCTTCTTCTGGAAATGGAGACCGATGACGGCGTCGTCGGCTGGTCGACAAGCGGCTACACCCATCCGCTGGCGATCGACCTGATCGAAAAATACCTTGCGCCCCGCATCATCGAGGAAGGTGTCGACCCCTTCCGCACGGACCGGATACCTCAGCTTTTCGACCGCCATACGTGGGAGCGCCCGCTGGGCCGCGTTCTCGTTTCGGCCATGGCGATGATCGACATCGCCTGCTGGGACATCAAGGGAAAGGCGACCGGCCGCCCGGTGCACCACCTCATCGGCGGCGCGCGCGACCGCGTGCCGGTCTACATCACGCATGGCGCCGCCTATGACGGCGCGCCGGTCTACAGCCGGGAAGAGCTGGCCGCCGAGGCTGCTCATCTCGTCTCGCTGGGCTACGATCATCTGAAGAATACCGTTGGCCGTCAGGCTATCCCCGATCCTGACGACGATTATCACCGCATGGCGGCGATGCGCGAGGCCGTCGGCCCGGACGTAAAGCTCTCCATGGACGGCAATCTACGCATGTCGCTGCCCGATGCGGTGCGCCTGTGCAAGCTGTGCGAAGAGCTCGACATCACTTTCATCGAAGAGCCCGTGCATTATAACGAGCCGCGCAATCTGGCCCATCTCAGGAGCCAGACGAGCATTCGCGTCGCCGCCGCCGAGAATGAGCATTTCAAGGCGCGGGATTATCTGGAAGCGGGCGCTGTCGACTATCTTCAGCCCAACATCAACAATGATGGAGGCCTTACCGCCAGTTTGAGAATCGCCGCCCAAGCCCGCGCCTACAATGTGCCCCTTGGTCACGGCAACGGAAACGGCCCGCACAACATCGCGCTTCATGCTGGCGTTTTGAATGGCGGCCTTGTGGAATACCATTTCCACAAGTGGATGACGTACAACGCGCTTTTTGAAGACGTTCCCCAGCCGGAGAAAGGCTGGTTGAACGTCTCTCAGGAGCCCGGCTTCGGTCTCGAGCCGAAGGACGGAATCATCAAGGAATACAAACGCAACAGGTAGTGCATGAACCCGCCGGTGGTGGCGCGCGCCTCACCGGCCCGCACAGCTTTTGGGAGGAAACACATGTCAACGCGCAAACTCATTTTCGCCGTGGCGACGGCGGCCTGCAGCATGATCGCAACATCCGGCATGGCGGCCGATTACCCCGAGCGGGACACGACGCTGATCGTGCAATCCTCGCCCGGCGGCGGTTCGGACATCATTGCCCGAACCATTGCGGGGATCGTCAACGACCAGAAGTTGAGCCCCACGCAAATGCTCGTGGAGAACAAGCCCGGTGGCGGCGGCGCGATCGCCTACAACTACGTGGCGCAGCGCAAGGGTGACCCCTATATCCTTGGGACCATCGCCACGAGCTTCTTCGTTGCGCCATTGATGGGCCAATCGCCTGCGAAAGTGGAAGATTTCCAGCCCGTCGCCGTCATTGCCGGCGATCCTTTCATTCTCGTTACGGAAGCCCAATCCGGCATTGCGACGCTGGATGACATTCGGGCGAAGAAAGTCCTTCGCATCGGCAATACCGGCCCGGTGACCGATCCCGCCCTTCTGGCGGTTTCGCTCGGTGACGAACTCGGCGTGGAGGTTCGTCCCGTTCCCTTCAATGGCGACGGCGAGGTGACCACTGCGCTGCTCGGCGGCCATATCGATCTGCAATTCGGCAACGCTTCCGAAGTGATGGCGCAGATCGAAGCCGGCCGTGTGAAGGCGGTTGCGGTGACTTCGCCGGAACGGCTCGCCTCCTTGCCGGATGTGCCGACTTTCAAGGAGCTCGGCTCCAGGATTGAGTTGATGCTCTACCGCGGCGTCGTGATGCCCAAGGATGCGCCCGAAGAGGCGGTCGCCTTCTGGGAGGACACGATGAAGAAAGTTGCGGAAAGCGAGGCCTGGAAGACGCAGTATGTGGAGCGCAACAACTCCGTGCCGCTGTTCTGGGACGCAGAGGAATTTGCAGCGCGAATTCCTGAAATCACCAAGCTCTACGCGGATTATCTGAAAACCATCGAGAAATAACACGCCCGGCAGGCTCCGGAGAGACGATGCGGCTGGCGCAGCCGGTGGCCGCTGTCCGGAGCCTGCTGTTACGTAACCCATCGGGGAGGATGTGAATGCGGGTGCTCACGGCCGAAAAATTCTTCACATCGCTATTTGCGGCTTTTGCCGTTTTCGTCATCTGGCAATCCTATCGCTACGGCATCTTTTCCAGCACGATCACCGGGCCGGGTTTCTTCCCCGCGATTGCGGGCGCCATCATGCTCGTCAGCGTCGGAACGTCTCTTGTCTCGAAAAAGCGGACCAGCGAAGGCAAGGCTTCCGATGATCCGGAGGCCGGGACCCCGGTCGAGCCCGCAAGCCGCGTCGAACTGTTTCGTGCCGGCCTTCTTGTCGGCTTCACCGCGCTGTTCATCGTGTTCGCCCCATATGTTGGGATGATTGCCCTCACCCCATTCTATGTCTTTGCCTGCTTCCTGGCGCTCGTCCCGGACTTCAGGCCGGCGCGTCTTGGGATCGGCGTGTTCACTGCGATCTTTTTCACGGTGCTGGCGTGGGCCGTCTTTGACTGGGCCCTTGGTGTTCCAATGCCCCGCGGGCTGTTCTGAGGGATACGAAAATGGAAATCTTTTCTGACCTCTTCTATGGCCTGTCAGCCGCCACAAGCGGGCCGATGCTGCTGGCGACGTTGCTGGGCGTCTTGCTCGGCCTGGCGATCGGCGTGTTGCCGGCGATGGGGCCGCCGGCCGCCCTTGCAATCCTGCTTCCCATCGTCGTGACATTCGAGCCCGCGGTCGCCGTCGCCGGTCTTGCAGGTGTCTATTACGGCGCGATGTATGGCGGGGCGGTCACCTCGATCCTGCTCGGCATTCCCGGCGAGAGCGCTGCGATGATGACCACGCTCGATGGCTATCCGATGGCGAAGGCCGGTGAGGCCGGGCGCGCCCTGGGCATTGCGACGTTTGCCTCCTTCGTCGGCGGTTTCATCGCCATCTTCCTGTTCACCGCGATTGCCGCCCCCTTTGCGGAGTTCGCCCTGCGCTTCGGGCCGATCGAAATGACCGCCCTGATGGTCATGACGCTCATCTTCTCCACTTCGCTTGGCGGGGAGGACAAGGCGAAGGGCTTCGCCGCTCTCGGCCTTGGGCTTTGGCTGGGCACGATCGGGCTCGACATCGTCAGCGGATCGCCGCGCTTCAACTTCGGAACATTCGAGTTGCTGGAGGGCATCGAGTTCACGGTCATCGCAATCGGGATGTACGGGGTGGGTGAAATCCTGGCGAGCGTGAACGACACCGCGCCCAAGGTCGCTCGCACACGCTATTCCCTGAGGGCGCTGCTCCCGCGTCTCAGTGACGTGGCGAAGACATGGAAGGATCTGGGCGTCGGCTCGATCATTGGTTTCGTCGTCGGGGTTCTGCCCGGCGCCGGGGCCACGGCGGCCACGATATTCTCTTACTCATTCTCAAAGAAGATTTCCCGCCATCCTGAAAAATTCGGGCACGGCGCGCCGGAAGGCATCGCCTCCCCCGAGGCGGCCAACAATTCGGCCTCCTACGCGGCGATGATTCCCCTATTCACGCTCGGGATTCCGGGCTCGGGAACCACGGCGATCATGCTCGGCGGGTTGCTGATGCTTGGCCTTCAGCCGGGACCGCTGCTGTTCGAGCAGCATCCCGATTTCGTCTGGCCGGTGATCGGGACCTTCTATACGGGCAACCTGATGCTGGTCGTGCTCACGATTGTGCTCACGCCTGTGCTTGCCTCGCTTGTATTCATCCCCGCTGCCTATCTCTTCCCGATCGTCATGGGGATCGTCGTCTACGGCGTGTTCAGCGTCAATTATTCGTTCTTCGACCTCGGCATGGCGATGGGCTTTGGCGTGCTCGGATATTGTTTCCGCAAGTTCAGCTATCCCTCGGTGCCTGTTCTTCTCGGATTGGTCCTTGGGCCGATCCTTGAGCAGAATGTGCGCCGTTCTCTCATCATGTCGGACGGTGATGTCGGGATTTTCGCCAGCAGCGCGATCTCGGTCGTATTCCTGCTGCTTTCGGCCGGACTTCTGCTCCTGCCGCTGTTCAAACGGGCCAAAGGCAGGCTGCGCCGGAGCATTGTCTGAACGAAAGGCTTTTGCATGAAACGCGCGTCCCGCTTGATGGTGGGGCGCGCCTTGTCTATCCTTGACCTGCCAGTCGCGGCACGTCTGGCGGCGGCCGCGCCGCCCATCGGCACCCGGAGCTACCATGATCAGACCCCGGACCGTTCAGGACATCACCCATGTCAATCTCAAGCTGATCAACACCTTCGTCTGCGTTGCGGATTTCGGGTCGTTTCACGCCGCGGCCAAGGCGCTTGGCCGCTCCCAGTCCGCAATATCGATGCAGGTGAGGGATCTCGAATCGCAACTGGGCGTCATGCTCTTTCTGCGCACCACACGGCATCTGGAGCTGACGTCGGCGGGCAGGATGTTGCTGGACCAGGCGCGGGTTTCGATCGCGGCGCTTTCAACGACGTTTCGCCACATTCACGAAGATATCGACTTCAGGCGGGGTCATGTCCGCATCGCCTGTTCGCCGACCTATGCCGCGGCGCGCCTCCCTTACGTCATTAAATCTTTCAAGGATGTCTTTCCCGATGTGAAAGTCTCCATCGGCGAATACAAATCAGCCGAAATCCTCAACGCGCTGAAGCAGGACAAGGCGGATTTCGGCGTGGGCCCTGTGCTTTCGGACCCGGAAATGGTGTTCGAAAATGGCCGCGCCGAGCCGCTTCTGGCTGTGATTCCCCACGCCTGGATCGGTCCGGATGACGATGCTGAAACGGTTACGCTGGATGCTGTCCTGAAACATCCACTGGTGATGTTTTATCCGAACACCGTTGTGCATCAGATTATTTCCAAGGCTGCCGAGGAACGGGGATTGTCCTTTACGGTAGAGTATTCCTGTATTCAGGGAGAGACGCTGCTTGCCTTTGCAAACGCCGGTCTTGCCATCGCTGTCCTGACGGCCTCGATCGCCAACCTCTCCTACGCCACGAAATGCCGAATCCGGCGAATCGTCGAGCCCGAACTCCACAGGCGCTTCACCATGATCATCCGCAAGGGAATCGCATTGCCTCCCGCAGCGAAACATCTGTACGGTCTGATCGCGGAAGATATCAGCAGCGAGTTGTTGTAGGACTGCGATGCAGGCGCAATTTCTGCCGTCTGCTTGAAACGACGTTCAACCAGCCCTGAACGCGCTGTTCGGATCAGGGATTCGAAAAGTCTTTTCGTTTCCTTTGGAGGCGCAGGCCGAAGCCTCATGCCGCACGTCTTCGTCGCACGGTAAGGCGCGCGCAACTTTTTGAAAAGGCTTAAGTGTTTGATCTGGCAGAGATCAAAAGGGAAATGGTGCCCAGAAGAGGACTCGAACCTCCACGCCTCGCGGCACACGGACCTGAACCGTGCGCGTCTACCAATTCCGCCATCTGGGCTGGTGGCGCTCATGTAAGCGGGCGGGACTGTCCTGTCAACGCGCTTTTTCGGCCCGCGCCGGATTTAACCGCGGGCAAAGCGCCGGGCAGGGGATGAAGGCGTCGGCGGCGACAAAAATTAACCTTTTATTTGCGCTGTTCGTTTAACCTGAATTAACTTTTGGCCGACCCTACGGCCGATCGTGAGCTGGCGGCGCGCAATGAGCAACAGACAGAGCCCGGAGGACTGGAGACGCGAACGCGCACTTGCGGCGCTGGCCCGCGCCATGCGCGGGGAGGATGAGGATTTGCCCAAAAGCCCGGCAGAGGCCGGCGATGAGACGCCCGACTGGCGTCGCACGGCTGCCGAGCGCCACCGGCTTGCCCGTTTCCAGCGCGACTCCGCCGCACGCCAGGAGCGGGAAGCTGAAATCCATCCCGCCGCGCCGCCGGAAACGCCGTATGTCGTGCCGCCGACGCCGTTGGAGATTGTAACGCAGGCCGAGGAATCGGCCCCGCCGGTTTCAGAGGCGGCGCCCGCCGAGAGCGCGCAGATCGCCGATTTTCCTGTGCAGGAAGAGGTGTCGCCGACACCGGAGCCGCCTGCCATTGTCGAAGAACAGCCGTCCGAACAGCAGGAGCGACCCGGCCACGGGGAGCAGGCCGGGGCGGAAATCATCGAATCGCCTTTCGCCCCTGATTCCGCCGAACACGGTGAAACGACGGAAGAGGAAACTGTCGTCCTCGTCAGGCCCGCTATCGCGGCCTCGCGTCCCCTGATCCTGCGGCTTACTTTGCTCGGGGCGCTGATCGGTATCGCGGCCGCCCTGCTTCTGTGGAATTCCTATGGCGCTGTCGCCGCCTTCATGCCGCTCGCAGGCCTGCTGGTTGGACTTGCGGCCGGACTTGTCGCGGCATTGCGACGTCCGAAGGTCGCCGTAAACGCCGAGGCGGATGCCAATGGCTCCACGTCGCCCGCTCGCGCTGCAACTTCGCCGCAGGATGTTCCGCCTGCTGGCGGGCAGGCTGATTCGCCTGGCGTGGGCCCGGCTGGCGGCGGCGGCGTTCCACCGCTCGGTCACCCGCCCTCCGTGGAGGAAATCCGCGCCAGCCTGCGCCAGTTCCGCGCAGCGACCCAGGATCTCGCCCGCCAGCGCTCCCGGCGCTGAATTCCGGTCTTCCGAAGCAGCCTTTTCGGGTTTAGGGCATCCGGCGACGCATAGACGTGGGCCTGGCGTGAAATCTTCGCATCATATGCGGGCGGGCAGCGCAGATGGAGAGCAGTATGAGCAAAGTCATCGACGGCAGGAAAACGGCGGCCGAGGTGGTCGAAAAGGTGAAGGCGCTCACCGCCGATCTTGCCGCGAAGGGCGGTGGCAAGCCCGGGCTCGCCGTGGTGATCGTCGGCGAAGACCCGGCCAGTCAGGTCTATGTCGCCAACAAGTCGCGCACGGCGAAGGACTGCGGCTTCCATTCGGTGCAGCACACGCTGGCCGCCGACACGGATGAGGCGGATTTGCTGAAGCTGATCGGCGGGATGAACGCCGACCCGGCCATTCACGGCATTCTGGTCCAGCTTCCGCTTCCCGATCATATCGACAGCGGCAAGGTCATTCAGGCCATCGCGCCGGAAAAGGACGTCGACGGCTTCACCTTCGTCAATGTCGGCAAGCTCGGGGCCGGCGAGGCGGAAACCGCCTTCGTGCCCTGCACGCCGGCCGGGTCCATGCTGCTGATCGAGCGCGTGCGCGGCAAGGACCTGTCCGGCCTCAACGCCGTGGTCATCGGCCGCTCCAACATCGTCGGCAAGCCGATGGCCAATCTGCTGCTGGCGGCCAACTGCACGGTGACTGTCGCCCATTCGCGCACGAAGGATCTGGCGGCGCTCGCCCGCACCGCCGATATTCTGGTGGCGGCGGTCGGCCGGCCGGAAATGGTGAAGGGCGACTGGGTGAAGCCCGGCGCCACCGTCATCGATGTGGGCATCAACCGCATTCCCGCGCCGGAGAAGGGCGAGGGCAAGACGCGGCTGGTCGGTGACGTCGCCTATGCCGGCGCAGCGGATGTGGCGGGTGCGATAACCCCGGTTCCGGGCGGCGTCGGGCCGATGACCATCGCCATGCTGATGGCCAACACCGTCACGTCCGCCTGGCTCGCAGCCGGACTTTCCCGCCCCCGCTTCTGATCAGGCGGCGCTGGCGAAGGCGCTGGCTCCATGATCGGCGCGGCCGGCAAGATGCCGGAAGCCGGCGAACAACTCGCGTCCGAAACCATATTCGTTACCGGACAGATCGGGGGTCGGCTGCGCGCGCAGCGCCATTTCAGCGGCCGGAACCAGCAGTTCGAGCGTTCCGGACGTTGCGTCGAGCCGCACCATGTCGCCATCCCTGATCTTGCCGATCGCGCCGCCTTCCAGCGCTTCGGGTGTGACGTGGATCGCCGCCGGCACCTTGCCGGAAGCGCCGGACATGCGCCCGTCCGTCACCAGCGCGACGCGCTGGCCGCGATCCTGAAGAACGCCGAGCACGGTGGTGAGTTTGTGCAACTCCGGCATGCCGTTGGCCCTCGGCCCCTGGAAGCGGATGACGGCGACGAAATCGCCGGTCAGCTCGCCTGCCCGGAAAGCGTCGCTCAGACCCTGCTGGCTGTCGAACACGCGCGCCGGCGCTTCGATCACATGCCGGTCCGGCTTGACGGCGGAGGTCTTGATGATGGCCTGGCCGATATTGCCGGCGAGCACCTTGAGGCCGCCCGTCGGCTGGAACGCCTTGGAGAAGGGCGCAAGCACCTTTTCGTCGCCGCTTGTCACGGGCGCGGCTTCACGGACCACGGAGCCGTCGGCCCCAAGCTTCGCTTCCACCGCATAGGCGCGCAGGCCATCGCCCCACACCGTCTGCACGTCCTCATGCAGCAGGCCGGCGTCGAGTAACTCGCGAATCAGAAAGCCCATGCCGCCCGCAGCTGCGAAATGGTTCACGTCGGCAAGCCCGTTCGGATAGACGCGCGCCAGCAGAGGCACCGCTTCCGAAAGTTCGGAAATGTCCTGCCAAGTCAGCCTGATGCCGGCCGCCGCCGCCATGGCGATGAGGTGGATGGTGTGATTGGTGGAGCCGCCCGTGGCGTGCAGCCCGACGACGCCGTTGACGATGGCGCGCTCGTCGATCATGCGCCCCACCGGCGTGTAGGCGTTGCCGAGCCCTGTGATGGCGAGCGCTCGTTTGGCGGCTTCCCTAGTCAGCGCGTCGCGCAGCGGCGTGCCGGGATTGACGAAGGACGCGCCCGGCGTGTGCAGACCCATGATCTCCATCAGCATCTGGTTGGAATTGGCGGTGCCGTAGAAGGTGCAGGTGCCGGGGCCGTGATAGGATTTCGATTCGGCTTCCAGCAATTCGGCGCGGCCGACCTTGCCTTCGGCATAGAGCTGGCGCACGCGCGCCTTCTCGTCGTTGGGCAGACCGCTGGTCATGGGTCCCGCGGGGATGAACACCGCCGGCAGATGGCCGAAAGTCAGCGCCGCGATCAAAAGACCGGGCACGATCTTGTCGCAGACGCCGAGGAAGACCGCTGCGTCGAACATGTTGTGCGAAAGGCCGATGGCGGCGGCCATGGCGATGACGTCGCGCGAGAACAGCGACAGCTCCATGCCGGGCATGCCTTGCGTGACGCCGTCGCACATGGCCGGCACCCCGCCGGCCACCTGCGCGATGCCGCCTGCTTCATGCGCCGCCTGCTTGATGAGGGCGGGGAAGGTCTCGAACGGCTGATGGGCCGAGAGCATGTCGTTATAGGCCGTGATGACGCCGAGATTCGGCACAGTGTCGCCCGACAGCGCCGTCTTTTCCTGCGGACTGCACACGGCGAAGCCGTGGGCGAGGTTGCCGCAGCCCAGCACCGCGCGGTTCGCGGATTTTCCGGCGGCGTCTGCAATGCGGGCGAGATAGGCTTCGCGGCTTGGGCGCGAGCGCTCCCTGATCCGGTCCGTGATGGCTTGGATATCGCTTCTGGCTGTCATCGGATGGTCCTTCCCTGTTGCCGCCATCGTTTTTAGGCGGCTTGTTCCTGTACCCTTCAGGGAGCCCAGAACACCTTCACCGGACGCGGCGAGGCGTCGATCACCGCCCGGATCGGCTTCCTGTCTTCGTCATCTTTCATCGCCGCCTCGAACACGGCGCGTTTCTCCGCCCCTTCGATGTGCAGGGCGAGGAAGCCTGCCTCGATCAGGCGCGGCGTTGAAAGCGTCAGGCGCGGCTCGCCGGCGCCTGGCGCATCGACCGGCAGAACCCTGCGTGCGCTGGCCGGGTCGAGCAGCGTGGAAAGCGTATCGGCGTCGGGAAAGAAGGAGGCGGTGTGCCCGTCCGCGCCCATGCCGAGTATGGCGGCGTCGAGCGGCCATTTCAGGGCGGCGAGGTCCTGCTCCGCCATGGCGGCGGCGGCGGCGGCGTTCTCCGCCGGATGGTAGAGCGGCATGAAGCGCGCGGCGGCAGCCGCGTTGCGCAAGAGTTTGTCGGCCACCAGCGCCGCATTGGAGCGCGGCGAAGAGGGCGGCACGAAACGCTCGTCCACCAGCGTCACCGTCACCCTGTCCCACGCGATGCCGCGCGTCGAAAGCGCTTCGAAGAAGCGGCCAGGCGTCGTGCCGCCCGAAACCGCGAGCAGCGCCGTTCCCCGGCGTTCGATCGAGGTGGCGAGCTTTTGCGCCACCGCGTCGGCCAGCGCGTCGGCCAGCGCTTCCCGGGTCGGGAACCCGGTCCAGTCGAAATCATTCGCCGCCAAGCTCATGTGCTTTCGTGCCATGTGCGTCCGTCGCGTTCGATCAGCGCGATGGAGGCGGACGGGCCCCATGTGCCGGCCGTATAGCCCTGCACTTCCTGCCTGGCGCTTTCCCATGCCTGCTGGATCGGGTCGATCCAGCTCCATGCCGACTCGACCTCGTCGCGGCGCATGAACAGGGTCTGGTTGCCGCGCACTACGTCCATGATCAGCCGCTCATAGGCATCCGGCGCGCGGCCCTTGAAGGACTGGGCGAAGCTCATGTCGAGCGGAATCTGGCGCAGCCGCATGCCGCCGGGACCTGGGTCCTTGATCATGATGAACTGCTTGACGCCTTCGTCGGGCTGAAGGCGGATGACGAGCTGATTGGCGAAGATCGGGCCGGCCCCGTCGCCGAAGATCGAATGCGGGATCGGCTTGAACTCGATGACGATCTCCGAGACGCGGGTGGCCAGCCGCTTGCCGGTCCTGAGATAGAAGGGCACATTGGCCCAGCGCCAGTTCTCGATTTCGGCGCGGATGGCGACGAAGGTTTCGGTGCCGCTCTCCTTGCCCAGTTCCTCGATATAGCCCTTGACGGGCCCGCCGGCCGATGCGCCGGCGCGATACTGGCCGCGCACCGTGTGTCTGGGGGCCTCGTTGCCGTTGATGCGCCTGAGCGCGCGCAGAACCTTCAGCTTCTCGTCGCGCACGGCGTCGGCGTCCATGGAGGACGGGGCTTCCATCGCCACAAGGCACAGGAGCTGGAGAAGGTGGTTCTGCACCATGTCGCGCAGCGCGCCGGCCTTGTCGTAATAGGTGACGCGGTCTTCCAGTCCCACGGTTTCGGCCACGGTGATCTGGACATGGTCGATATGGGCGGAGTTCCACAGCGGCTCGTAGAGCGCATTGGCGAAGCGCAGCGCCATCAGGTTCTGCACCGTCTCCTTGCCGAGATAGTGGTCGATGCGGAAAATCTGGCTCTCGGGGAAATTCTCGCCGACCAGATCGTTCAGCGCGCGCGCCGAGGCGAGATCGCGCCCGAGCGGCTTTTCGAGCACGATGCGGGAGGTGGGCGTGATGAGCTCGTGCGCTTTCAGATTGCGCGAAATGTCGCCGAACAGGGCGGGCGCCACCGCCAGATAGAAGGCGCGGATGCTGGCGCTGTCGCCGATCGCCGCCTTCAGGTCCTCGAAGCCGTCGCCGCTCACCGCATCGGCAGCGACATAGGTGATGCGGGCAAGGAATTCGTCCAGTTCGGCCTTGTCGATATAGTCGGGCGCGACATGCTCCTCGATGGCCTTGCGGGCGAAGGCGCGGAATTCGTCATCGCTCATCTTCGAACGTGAGGCGCCGATGATGCGCGTCGGCTCGGAAAACTGGTGATCGCGCTGCCGGTGATAGAGAGAAGGGAGCAACTTGCGTTCCGACAGGTCGCCGGTGCCGCCGAAGATGATGAAGTCGAAAGGATCAACGGGAATGATCTGGCTGGTCATGGGGTGTCCGTGAGCATATCCATGTTGTTCGGCATCGTCGGGACGATGTAGCGGATATAATCTAATCGATTTAATTTGACCAGCGCCATGGCGTCGCAGCGCTGGCATTGTTACGAATTCCAAATCGTGGCCGCAGCGGGTTACGACGCTCACGTCACCCGGCCTCCGTATCATTCTAGGGCGGGGCGGGCCCGAACCAAGGCGATGCAAGGGAGAAAGCTCGACATGGACGCTGAAACTCCAGGGCAGGCCGCATGGCGTCAGGTGATCGGCGGCAGGCGGGTCGAGGCCGTGTCGGGCGCGCATATCGAGGTGGTCTGCCCCTCTGACGGCAAGGTGTTCGCCACCATTCCAGCCTCTCGCGCCGAGGACGTTGACCTTGCGGTGCGCGCCGCGCGAAAGTCTTTCGACGAGGGTCCCTGGCGCGCCATGCCGGCCGTGGAGCGCGGGCGGCTGCTGACGCGGCTTGGCCAACTGGTCGAGCGCGATGCGGAGGAACTGGCGGCGCTCGAATCGCGCGACACCGGCAAGCCTTTGCGGCAGGGTCGCGCGGACGTGGCGGCCACCATGCGCTATTACGAATTCTACGGCGGCGCGGCCGATAAGCTTCATGGCGACACCATCCCCTTCCTCGAGGGCTACACGGCGCTGACCCTGCGCGAACCGCACGGCGTGGTGGCGGGCGTCATCCCGTGGAACTATCCCTTGCAGATTCTGGCGCGGGTCGCCGGGGCCGCGCTCGCCATGGGCAATGTGCTGGTGGTGAAGCCGGCGGAGGACGCCTCGCTCACCACGATCCGCATCGCGGAACTGGCGCTGGAGGCCGGCTTTCCCGAAGGCGTGTTCAATGTGGTGACCGGCACCGGAAGCGAGGCGGGCGCGGCCCTTTCCGGCCATCCCGGGGTGGATTACGTCACCTTCACCGGCTCGCCGGGAACAGGCACCGCCATCCAGCAGGCGGCGGCCCTCAACAATCGTGGTGTGACCATGGAGCTTGGCGGAAAGTCGCCGCAGATCGTCTTCGCCGACGCCGATCTCGACAAGGCGCTGCCGGTGCTGGTCAACGCCATTATCCAGAACGCCGGGCAGACCTGCTCGGCCGGCAGTCGCGTGCTGATCGAGCGCCCGGCCTATGACGCGGTTGCCGAAGCGCTGGCCGGCCGTTTCGCGAAGCTGGTCGCCGGTCCGCACGACGCCGACCCCGAACGCGATCTCGGACCGCTGGTCAGCGCCCGCCAGCGCGCCCGCGTTGCCGCCATGGTGGATGAGGCCGAGGCTTCCGGCATTGCCATGCTGGCGCGCGGCGCCGTGGACGAGCATGCGCCGCAGGGTGGCTTCTATGCCGCGCCGGTGCTGTTCGGCGCCGTCGATCCGGCGGCGAGGATAGCCCGCGAAGAAGTCTTCGGACCGGTTCTGTCGCTGTTTTCCTTCGAGGGCGAGGACGAGGCGGTGCGGCTCGCAAACGGCACCGACTACGGTCTCGTCGCCGGCGTCTGGACGCGTGACGGCGCGCGCCAGCACCGGCTGGCCAAGCGGGTGCGGGCGGGGCAGGTCTTCGTCAACAGCTATGGCGCGGGCGGTGGCGTGGAATTGCCCTTCGGCGGTTTCGGCCGCTCGGGCCATGGTCGCGAGAAGGGATTCGAGGCGCTCTACGACATGTCGGCGACCAAGACGGTCGTCTTCGACCATCGGTAACGGCGCAATTCCAGGGAAAGTGGAAGCCGGTTTTCCGTCCGGA
Organism: Aquamicrobium ahrensii; assembly: GCF_040545755.1. Classification (NCBI taxonomy): domain Bacteria; kingdom Pseudomonadati; phylum Pseudomonadota; class Alphaproteobacteria; order Hyphomicrobiales; family Phyllobacteriaceae; genus Aquamicrobium; species Aquamicrobium ahrensii. The sequence goes on along the minus strand of NZ_JBEPMN010000022.1, from coordinate 30,088 downwards.
ATTGCGCAAGAACAGGTAAGAACAGGCAACAGGACAGCGAGAGAGCAGGATATGAGACTGAAGGACAAGGTCGCCATCGTCACCGGGGCGGCGGCGGGGTTCGGCGAGGGCATCGCCAGGCGCTTCGCGGAAGAAGGGGCGAAGGTGGTGGTGGCCGACCTCAATGCGCGCGGCGCAGCCGAATTGGCCGAGGAGATCGGCAACGACGCGATCGCCGTGACCACGGATGTTTCCCAGCGCGCCGATGTCGAGCAGATGGTCCATGCCGCAAAAAGCGCTTTCGACCGGGTCGACATCGTCGTCAACAACGCCGGCTTCACGCACCGCAACGGTGATCTCCTGAGCGTGGACGAAGCGACCTTCGATCTCGTCACCGCCGTCAATATGAAGGCGATCTACTACAGCACGCTGGCGGTGGTTCCGATCATGCAGGGCCAGGGCGGCGGCGTCATCCTCACCACAGCCTCGACAGCGGGGTTGAGGCCGCGACCGGGGCTGACCTGGTACAATGCGTCGAAAGGCTGGGCGATCACCGCCACCAAGTCGATGGCGGTCGAACTGGCTGCGCACAACATAAGGGTGAACTGTCTGTGCCCGGTTGCCGGCGATACGGCCATGCTGGAGCGCTTCATGGGTTCGGACACGCCCGAATTGCGCGAGAAATTCCGCGCTTCCGTGCCGATGGGGCGGCTGTCGACGCCCCTCGACATCGCCAATGCGGCGCTCTGGCTGGTTTCCGACGAGGCGGCGTTCATCACGGGTGTGGCGCTGGAGGTGGATGGCGGCCGCTGCATTTGAACGTGGCTGCTGCGGGCGTCGTTGCCGTCAGTCGCGGTTCACGAAACTTTTGTAGACGTAGCCCCGCTGGTCCTTGTGGACGATTTCGCACCAGCTGTCGCAGGAGATCACTTTCACCTCGGTGCCGCCGGGAATGGTGCCGATAGCTGAGCCGCCCGGCCCCGAGCGGAAGGTGACGCCCCGGATGATGCGCCCATTTCCGGACGCGACGGGTGTGGCCTTGGCCGCCGGCTGGCTCGGTTTGGGTGCGGGAATGGCGGCGGTCCGGGTTCCGCTGGTCTCGCTCGTGGCTGGAGCGGCGTCGCCGATTTCCGCATCGGGTACGATGATTGCCGCCGCCGCCTGCGTATCGATCTCGGGGACCCTCGGCTCGGGCATCAGGGCCAGCGGCTGGATTTCCGGTTCTGCCTCCGGCGGCGAGGCGGCTGCTACGGCTTCCGGAGCGACAGGCGCTTCCGCAACGACGGGCAGCACCTCGGCCGCGAGCGCTTCCGTCATTTCCTGCGGGGCAGCCTTGGCGGCGACCGGCCTGTCGTTTCTTGGAAGCGTGAACCAGAAAGCGGCGATCGCGATGGCGACGAAGGCGAAACTGCCGAGCGCGGCGATGACGAGATGGGAATGTTCCTTGATCCTGTGCCAGTGCGAAGCCGGCGCACTATAGCCGTACTGAACCGAACGCTGCCGTCTCGGTTTGCCGAAACCCGGTAGACCTTTCACTTCGCCATCTCCAAAGAGCCGGCCGTCTGCATAAGAGCCCGTCCCCGTCCGCAGCGGTCTTGGATGCGTATGAACCGATTTTACAGCTTTTGCCGCAACAGGCCATTCGCGACCGTCATCTAAAGGCAAATTGTGGCATCACTGCGCATCTGGCGCGGCAAATGCCGGAAATATCATAGCAAAACTTGTGGTCGATCCGGTTTCATAGGAAAAGCACGCAGGTCCTGATCGGTCGGAATGCGAATCGTGCGTTTACGAATTGTTGCCGCTTTGAGCTTCGTCCTTGCCGGGCTGCCGCCGCCCGGGCAGGATGCTTTTGCCGAAGAGCCCGTCATTCCGCTGCTGTGGGATGCGAAGGAACGCCTGGCCAAGCCCGACCTTTCCGCGTTGCCCCGGTTGCGCTTTCTCACCACCACCGATTTTCCGCCCTTCAATTTCCTTGACGATCAGGGCCGCTTGTCCGGCTTTCACGTGGATCTGGCCCGCGCCATCTGCGACCGGCTCGATCTCGCTGAAAAATGCCAGATTCAGGCCTTGCCATGGGGCGAGTTGCAGGAAGCGCTGGAAAAGGGAGAGGGCGAGGCGATCATCGCGGGGCTGGCCGCGACCGCCGAAACGCGCGCCGCATACGCTTTTTCACGCCCCTATCTGCAATTCCCGGCGCGGTTCGCCGTGCAGAAGGCGCACCCGTTGTCCGAGCCGCTTTATGTCAGGTTGCAGGGCAGGCCGGTGGGCGTCGTCGCCGGGTCGGCGCATGAGCGCATGTTGCAGGATTATTTTGGCGCGGCGAAGATCGTTCCCGTGCCGGACGAGGATGCGCTGCATGCCGAACTGAAGGCCGGCAGGATCGATGCGGCCTTCGGCGACGGCATGCGTCTTTCGTTCTGGCTGGCGGATACGGCGTCGGACAAATGCTGCCGCTTGGCCGGCGGTCCCTATATCGCGCCCGAATATCTGGGCGCGGGATTGTCCATCGCCACCCGCGCCGACGATGCGCTGCTGCCCGCCGCCTTCGACTACGCCTTGCAGGAAATATCGGCGAAGGGCGTCTTCGCCGAGCTTTACCTGCGTTATTTCCCGATCGGCTTCTACTAGGCGGGAATGTAAGCGGCGGCTAACGCCTTGGGCCGTTACTCGAATACGATGGATGGGCCGCTGCCGCCCTTTTCCTCCTGCAGGCGCTGCCAGACTTTTGCGGCGATGTCGCGGTAGATACGTGCTTCCGGCCCTTCCGGCTGGCTGACGGTGACCGGCCGCCCGCCGTCGGAGCTTTCGCGGATGCCCATTTCCAGCGGCACCTCGCCGAGGAAGGGAACGCCCAGCCGCTCCGCCTCGCGCCTTGCGCCGCCATGGCCGAAGATATCGTAGCGCTTGCCGGTGTCGGGCGCGATGAAATAGCTCATGTTCTCGACGATGCCGAGCAGCGGCACATCGACCTTCTTGAACATGTTGAGCCCCTTTCGGGCGTCGATGAGGGCGAGGTCCTGCGGCGTCGAGACGATGACGGCCCCGGCCAGCGGCACCTGCTGGGCCATGGTGAGCTGGGCGTCGCCGGTGCCGGGGGGCATGTCCACCACCAGCACGTCGAGGTGACCCCAGTCCACCTCGCGCAGCATCTGGGTGAGGGCCGAAACGACCATCGGCCCGCGCCAGATCATCGGCGTCTCCTCGTCGACGAGGAAGCCCATCGACATGACCTTCAGGCCGTAGTTCTCCAAGGGCCTCAGCGTCTTGCCGTCCGTGCTTTCCGGCCGGGCGTGAAGGCCGAGCAGTCTCGGCATGGAGGGGCCGTAGATATCGGCGTCGAGCACGCCGACCTTCAGCCCGTTGGCGGCCAGACCCAGCGCGAGGTTTACGGCTGTCGTCGATTTGCCGACGCCGCCCTTGCCGGAAGCGACGGCGACGATGGCGTCGATGCCCGGAACGCCGCGTTTGCCCGCGCTTTGCGACGGCGGCGCGGGTTGCGCCTGGCGCGGGGGAGGGGCCGCCGGGCGGGCGGGCGCGGGTCGGGCGGGGGCCGGGCGGGGGGGCGCGGCCGCTTCCATACCGCCGCCTTTCTTTTCCGCAGTCAGCGTCACCACCGCGCCGGTGACGCCGGGAATGGCTTTCACCACCCGTTCGGCGGCGGACCGCAGCGGCTCCATGTGGTCGGCGCGATCGGCCGGCACGGTGATGGAAAAGAACACTTTGCCATCGGCGATGAAAATTTCGGAGAGCATGCCGAGATCGACGATGTTGCCGGAGAAATCCGGCCCGCTAACGCTTCTCAGTCGCTCGGTGACAACTTCCTTGGTGACGGACATTGCTTGTACCTCATACCTGGGTCTGCTGCCGGTGGCGTTCCCCTGAGATACTGCATAAGCCTGCCTGCTCCAAGCGCCGGAGACTGCGTCATCGTGCCGGTGGGGTCAGGTGGCCAGTTGAGTCAGATAATAGGTGATGGCGGAAATGACGGCGGTCGCCGGCAGCGTGACGACCCAGGCGATGACGATGTTGCCGGCAATGCCCCAGCGCACCGCCGAGACGCGGCGGGCGGCGCCCACGCCGATGATCGCGCCGGTGATGGTGTGGGTGGTGGAAACCGGGATACCCAGCCATGTCGCGCCGAAAAGGGTGAGCGCGCCGCCGGTTTCCGCGCAAAAGCCCTGCATCGGGTTAAGCCGCGTGATCTTCGAACCCATGGTGTGGACGATGCGCCAGCCTCCGAACAGGGTGCCCAGCGCCAGCACGGCCTGACAGGTCAGAACCACCCACAGCGGCACATAGAAGGTGTCGCCCAGCATGCCCTGCGAATAGAGCAGAACGGCGATTATGCCCATGGTCTTCTGGGCGTCGTTGCCGCCATGGCCAAGCGAATAGAGCGAGGCCGAAATGAATTGCAGCACGCGGAACGACCGGTCGACGGCGAACGGGGTCTGGCGCACGAACAGCCATGACACCATCAACACCAGAATGAGGGCGAGCACGAAGCCGGTCAGCGGCGACAGCACGATGGCCGAGGTGGTCTTGAGAACGCCGGTCCAGACGATGGCGTCGGTCCCGGCCTTGGCGATGCCGGCGCCGAGCAGGCCGCCGATCAGCGCGTGCGAGCTGCTCGACGGGATGCCGGCCAGCCAGGTGATGATGTTCCAGGCGATCGCGCCGGCAAGGGCCGCGAAGATGACGCCCGGCGTGACGATGTTGGCGTCCACAATGCCGGTGCCCAGCGTCTCGGCCACATGCAGGCCGAAGAACAGAAAGGCGATGAAGTTGAAGAACGCCGCCCAGAACACGGCATATTGCGGGCGCAGCACCCGGGTGGAGACGATGGTGGCGATGGAGTTCGCTGCATCGTGCAACCCGTTGAGGAAGTCGAAGAACAGCGCGACGCCGATCAGGGCGATCAGCAGCGGAAGAGCGATTGTGGCGTCCATCTCTGATCAGACGTTTTCGACGACGATGCCGGAAATCTCGCTCGCCACGTCCTCGAAGCGATCCACGACCTTTTCGAGCTGGTTGTAGAGTTCCGACCCGACGAAATAGGCCAGCGCGTCACCCTTGGCGTGGCGGTGGTAGAGGTCCCTGAGACCGCGCTCGTACAGATCGTCGGAGCGCTCCTCCACCCGCACCACGTCCTCGGCGATGGTGGTGAGCCGGTGCACGTTCTGCCCGACCTTGTTGAGCAGCGGGACAGCCTCGGCGACAAGCCTGGCCGCCTCGACGATGGCGACGCCCATTTCCTGCATCAGCGGGTCGAATTGCGTCTGCTCGAAGCGGCGCACCGTCTTGACGGTCTTGTGCATCATGTCGATGGCGTCGTCCATCGACTGGATCAGATCCTGAATGTCGCTGCGGTCGAAGGGTGTGATAAAGGAGCGGCGCACCGCCAGCATCACCTCGGCGGTGATGAGGTCGGCCTCCTTCTCCAGCCGCACGATCTCGTCGCCATTCTTTTCGACATCCTGTCCGGCCAGCAGGTGTTGCAGCGCCTCGGCCGCGCTCACCACGGCGCGGGAATGCTTCTCGAAGAGATCGAAGAACTTGTCTTCGCGCGGCAGCATCTTCCTGAACCAGCCAAGCATGTCTGATCTTTCGTGGTTGTTGATCGCCTCCCTTAGCGTCGGATTCGGCCGCTGCAAACCTGTAGTCGGCTGAAAAATGTGGAAGCGGCGGCATTTTTGGCTGTTTGGCGGCCCGGCTTGCGCGCTGCGGCGATTTCCCCGACCTTAGGGAGGAATTGCCCTCACAGGTTTCGGACCGGATGATCGACAAGCTGGAATTCTTCATCGCCCTTGCCCGCGAGGAGCACTTCGGCCGCGCGGCCGAGGTGTGCGGCGTCACGCAGCCGACGCTTTCGGCCGCGATCAAGCAGCTGGAGGACCAGCTCGGCGTGATGCTGGTCAAGCGCGGCTCGCGCTTTCAGGGGTTGACGCCCGAGGGGGAGCAGGTGCTGGGCTGGGCGCGGCGCATCGTCGGCGACGCCCATGCGATGCGCGAGGAGATGCGCGCCGCCCGCCACGGCCTCTCCGGCCGCATCCGCATCGCCGCCATCCCCACCGCTCTGGCGATGATGCCGCGGCTGACCACGCCGTTTCGTGAAAAGCACCCCGGCGTGACCTTCTCGATCCTGTCCCGGACCTCGATCGAAATCCTGTCGCTGCTCGGCAATTTCGAGATCGACGCCGGCATCACCTATCTCGACAACGAACCGCTCGGGCGGGTGACCAGCGTGCCGCTCTATCACGAACGCTACCAGCTCATCACCTCCAGCGGCAATCCGCTTGCCGACCGCGACAAGGTGACGTGGGAGGAAGTGAGCCGGCTGCCATTGTGCCTGCTGACGCCCGACATGCAGAACCGGCGCATCATCGACCAGCATCTGACCGAGGCGGGCGTGCAGATGCGGCCGACGCTGGAGAGCAACTCCATGATCGTGCTGTTCTCGCATATCCGCACCGGCAAATGGTCGTCGATCATGCCGCTGACCCTGACCGAGACCTTCGGCTTCGCCGAGCCGATCCGGGCCATTCCCATCGTCGAGCCCGACGCCAGCCACGCGGTGGGGCTGGTCGCCGGCCCCCACATGCCCCACACGCCGCTGGTCGCGGCGCTTGTGGACGAGGCGATGACGCTGGCGAGAGCTTTCAGGACATGAAACAGCGGTAACAATAGAGCCTCGCCAGATCGATAGAGGTTTTCTATCGATCCACGGAAACGCTTTATTGATCAAAGCGTTATTCTCTGGTTGCATAACGGTCTGGCGAGAGATCGCGTTTACTCAGGGAGGGCGCTGCATGGTCATGCAGGGCGCAGGTACCGGGATCGAGGCGCAGATTGCGTCGATCGTTGATGGCATGAAAGACATGGAAGGGCCGCTTCTGCCCATCCTGCACGAGGTGCAGGAGGAGTTCGGCTATGTGCCGCAGGAGGCCTTGCCGGTCATCGCCCACGGCCTCAACCTGTCGCGCGCCGAGGTCTACGGCGTCGTCTCCTTCTATCACGACTTCCGCAAAGAGCCGGCGGGCCGGCACGTGCTGAAGGTCTGTCAGGCCGAATCCTGCCAGTCGATGGGTTCCGACGCAGTCGCAGCCAAGCTCAGGCGGGTTCTGGGCATCGATTTCCATCAGACCACGCCGGACGGGCGGGTGACGCTGGAGCCGGTCTATTGCCTTGGGCTGTGCGCCTGCTCGCCCGCCGCCATGCTCGACGGCGAGGTCATCGGCCGCATCGACGCCGACCGCATCGACGAGATCGTCACGCAGGTGCGCGCATGACCCCCGTGATCTACATACCCGGCGATTCCGGCGCGCTGGCGCTCGGCGCGGACAAGGTGGCGCAGGCCGTCGCCGAGGAATTGAAGGCGCGCGGCGGAGAGGCGAAGATCGTTCGGAACGGCTCGCGCGGGGCTTATTTTCTGGAGCCGATGGTCGAAATCGAGACCGCTGAAGGGCGCGTCGCCTATGGTCCGGTGCGGGCCTCGCAGGTCAAGGGCCTGTTCGACGCCGGCTTCCTTTCCGGCGGCGCGCATGAGCTTTTTCTGGGCGATCCGGAAAAAATCCCCTTCATTTCCCGTCAGACGCGGCTGACCTTCGCCCGCTGCGGCGTTACCGATCCGTTCTCGCTGGAGGACTACGAGCGCCATGGCGGCCTTGCCGGGCTGCGCAGGGCGGCGGGCATGGCGCCGGCGGAGATTGTCGCCGAAGTCACCGAATCCGGCCTGCGCGGGCGTGGCGGCGCCGGTTTCCCGACCGGGATCAAGTGGAAGACCGTTCTCGATACGGGCGATGTGCAGAAATACATCGTCTGCAACGCCGACGAGGGTGACTCGGGCACTTTCGCCGACCGCATGATCATGGAAGGCGACCCCTTCGTCCTGGTCGAGGGCATGGCGATCGCCGGTCTCGCCACCGGGGCTACAAAGGGCTTCATCTACACCCGTTCCGAATATCCGCACGCCATCGCCGCGATGCGCCGGGCGGTGGAGATCGCGCGCCGTGCGAGGATTCTGGGGCCGGACGTGCTGGGTTCCGGTCGCGCCTTCGACATGGAGGTGCGCGAAGGCGCGGGCGCCTATGTCTGCGGCGAGGAAACGGCGCTGCTCGACAGCCTGGAGGGCAAGCGCGGCATGGTGCGCGCCAAGCCTCCGCTGCCGGCGCACAAGGGCCTGTTCGGCAGGCCGACGGTGATCAACAACGTCATCAGCCTCGCCTCCGTGCCGGTCATTCTCGACAAGGGCGCCGTCTTCTACAAGGATTTCGGCATGGGCCGCTCGCGTGGCACCATCCCCATCCAGATCGCCGGCAATGTCCGCCATGGCGGCCTCTTCGAGATCGCCTTCGGCCTCACGCTCGGCGAGATCGTCGACGATATCGGCGGCGGCACGGCGACGGGCCGTCCGGTCAAGGCGGTGCAGGTGGGCGGCCCGCTGGGCGCCTATTTTCCGCGCGCCCTGTTCGATACGCCCTTCGACTACGAGGCTTTCGCCGCAAGGGACGGGCTGATCGGCCATGCCGGCATCGTCGTCTTCGACGACAGCGCCGACATGCTCAAGCAGGCCCGCTTCGCCATGGAGTTCTGCGCCATCGAGAGTTGCGGCAAGTGCACACCGTGTCGCATCGGCTCGACGCGCGGCGTCGAGGTGCTGGACAGGCTGGCCGCCGGCATCGCGCCGGACCGGCAGGTCGAGCTGGTCACCGACCTGTGCAACACCATGAAATTCGGCTCGCTCTGTGCGCTGGGCGGCTTCACGCCCTATCCGGTGATGAGCGCGCTGACGCACTTTCCGGAGGACTTCAGGCCGGCGCCGATGCGGGAGGCGGCCGAATAGCATGCATATGCGTTTCCATGATCGCGCCGCCTTTAGGTGCTATATTGTCTGCTTGGGAGCCTGAGCCATGGGTCTCGTTCACGAAATCGACTACGGAACGCCTGAATCGCAGGCGCAAAAGCAGATCACGCTGGTCGTCGACGGCAAGCCGGTCACGGTTCCCGAAGGCACCTCGATCATGCGCGCCTCAATGGAGGCGGGCGTGGAGATACCGAAGCTTTGCGCCACGGACATGCTAGAATCCTTCGGCTCATGCCGCATCTGTCTGGTGGAGATCGAAGGCCGCAACGGGACACCGGCTTCCTGCACCACGCCGGTCGGCGAAGGCATGGTCGTGCATACCCGCTCCGAGCGGCTCGACGCCATTCGCAAGGGGGTGATGGAGCTTTACGTTTCCGATCACCCAAGCGGCTGGAACGAAGAACGCGGCACCGGCCGGAGCGAATTCGACAAGGTCGCCGCCGAGGTCGGGCTGGAAGAGAACCGCTACGGCCATGACGGGCGCAACCACGTCGCGCCGGGCAACGGCTCGCTCAATATCGACTATCTGGTCCGCGACCAGTCGAACCCCTATTTCACCTACGATCCTTCGCAATGCATCGTCTGCTCGCGCTGTGTGCGCGCCTGCGAGGACGTGCAGGGCACCTTTGCGCTGACCGTCGAGGGCAGGGGCTTCGAATCCCGTATCGTGGCCGGCATGAGCGAAAATTTCGTCGAGTCCGAATGTGTGTCCTGCGGCGCCTGCGTGCAGGCCTGCCCGACCGATGCGCTGCGCGAGAAGTCGGTGCTGGAGCACGGCATGCCGGAGCGCTCGGTGGTCACCACCTGCGCCTATTGCGGCGTCGGCTGTTCGTTCAAGGCGGAGATGAAGGGCGACGAGGTCCTGCGCATGATGCCCTACAAGGGCGGCGACGCGAACCACGGCCACAGCTGCGTCAAGGGCCGCTTCGCCTATGGCTACGCGACGCACAGGGACCGCATCCTGAAGCCCATGATCCGCGAGAAGGTTTCCGATCCGTGGCGGGAAGTGAGCTGGGAAGAGGCGCTGGCCCATACCGCAAGCGAGTTCCGCCGCATCCAGCATCAGTACGGGCGCGGGGCCGTCGGCGGCATCACCTCGTCGCGCTGCACCAATGAGGAGACCTACCTCGTGCAGAAGCTGGTGCGACAGGGCTTCGGCAACAACAATGTCGACACCTGCGCCCGCGTCTGCCATTCGCCTACCGGCTACGGCCTCGGTCAGGCCTACGGCACTTCCGCCGGCACGCAGGACTTCGATTCCATCGAGGAAAGCGACGTCATCGTCGTCATCGGCGCCAATCCGACCGACGCGCATCCGGTGTTCGGCTCGCGTATGAAGAAGCGCATCCGCGAGGGCGCGCGGCTGATCGTCATCGATCCGCGCCGCACCGATCTGGTGCGCAGCCCGCATGTGAAGGCGGATTATCACCTGCCGCTCAGGCCCGGCACCAATGTCGCCATGCTCACCGCGCTCGCTCATGTCATCGTCACCGAAGGGCTGGTGAACGAGCAGTTCGTGCGCGAGCGTTGCGAATGGGACGCCTTCCAGGACTGGGCCGGCTTCGTCGCCGATGAGGCCAACAGCCCAGAGGCCGTCTCCGCCTATATCGGCGTGCCGGCCGAGGACATCCGCGGGGCCGCGCGCCTCTACGCCACCGGCGGCAATGGCGCGATCTACTACGGCCTCGGCGTCACCGAGCACAGCCAGGGCTCGACCGCCGTCATGGCCATCGCCAATCTGGCCATGGCCACCGGCAATATCGGCCGCCGCGGCGTCGGGGTGAACCCGTTGCGCGGGCAGAACAACGTGCAGGGCTCCTGCGACATGGGCTCCTTCCCCCACGAATTGCCGGGCTACCGCCACATTTCCGGCGACGCCACCCGCGCCATATTCGAGGAGCTGTGGGGCGTGAAGCTCGACAGCGAGCCGGGCCTGCGCATCCCCAACATGCTGGACGCCGCCGTCGACGGCACCTTCAAGGGGCTCTATGTGCAGGGCGAGGACATTCTCCAGTCCGACCCCGACACCCATCACGTCGCCGCCGGCCTCGCCGCCATGGAATGCGTGGTGGTGCAGGACCTGTTCCTGAACGAAACGGCCAATTACGCCCATGTCTTCCTGCCGGGCTCGACCTTCATGGAGAAGGACGGCACGTTCACCAACGCGGAGCGGCGGATCAACCGCGTGCGCAAGCTCATGGAGCCGAAGGCCCGCTACGCCGACTGGGAGGCCACGCAGGAACTGGCCCGCGCGCTTGACCTCGACTGGAGCTACAATCATCCATCCGAGATCATGGACGAGATCGCGGCGACGACGCCGAGCTTCGCGGGGGTGACCTTCGACCTGCTTGACGAGATGGGCTCGGTGCAGTGGCCCTGCAACGACACGGCCCCGCAGGGCACGCCCATCATGCATATGGACGGCTTCGTGCGCGGCAAGGGCAGGTTCATCCGCACCGAATATGTGGCGACGGACGAGAAGACCGGCCCGCGCTTCCCGCTTCTGCTCACCACCGGCCGCATCCTCTCCCAATACAATGTCGGCGCACAGACAAGGCGCACCGACAATGTGGTGTGGCACGACGAGGACAGGCTGGAAGTCCATCCGCATGACGCCGAGCAGCGTGGCATCCGCAATGGCGACTGGGTGCGCGTGGCCAGCCGCGCCGGTGAGACGACGCTGCGGGCGCTGATCACCGATCGCGTGTCGCCGGGCGTGGTCTACACCACATTCCACCACCCGCTGACGCAGGCGAATGTGGTGACCACCGACTATTCGGACTGGGCGACCAACTGCCCCGAATACAAGGTCACCGCCGTGCAGGTCGCGCCCTCCAACGGACCGAGCGACTGGCAGATCGAATATGAGGAGCAGGCGCGGCGCAGCCGGCGCATCGCGCCGCTGGCGGCGGCCGAGTGAGTGCGCATGGCGGCGGCCGATGCTATGATGGACGCCATGATCCGTTCTGACGCCACGCCCTCAGCGGCCTTTTCCCGCGAATCTGCCGGGGATGCGCCGCCCCCCGTGGTGACGGCGACACCACGCATCACGCATCGTGCCGGGGCGATTGCCGCGGCCGACCGCATGGTGCCGGAGGAAACGCCCATCGCGCTCTCCTATGGCGGCACCACCCATGCGGTGATGATGGCCTCACCCGCCGATTTCGAGGATTTCGCCCTCGGCTTCTCCATCACCGAAGGCATCGTCGCCTCGGCGGGGGAGATCGATTCGGTCGAGGTGCAGGACCTCGGCGCCGGCGTCGACATCCAAATTCGTCTGCGCGATGTCGCCAACACCCGCTTCGAGGCGCGGCGGCGCAGGCTGGCCGGGCCGGTGGGATGTGGTCTGTGCGGCATCGAATCGATCGAGGAAGCGATGCGCAGCGTCGACGCCGTGGGCGCATCGAAGCTGATCCTGACGCCCGACGACGTCACCAGCTCGGTGCGGCTTCTGTCCGGGCTTCAGCCCCTGCACCGGCAGACCGGCGCGGTGCATGCGGCCGGTTTCTATGTGCCGGGCAAGGGCGTCGTCGCCGCCCGCGAGGATGTCGGTCGCCACAATGCGCTGGACAAGCTGGCCGGGGCCCTGTCGCAGCGGCAGGTTTCCGGAACTGACGGCGCCGTGGTCGTCACCTCGCGCGTTTCGGTGGAGATGGTGCAGAAAACCGCCGCCATCGGCGCGTCTGTCATCATCGCCGTATCCGCTCCGACGGCGCTCGCCATTCGTACCGCCGACGCCGCCGGAATGACGCTGGTGGCGCTGGTGCGCGGCGATGATTTCGACATCTTCACCCATCCCGATCGCGTCGTACCCGGAGGTGCCAGGCATGTCGCCTGACAAGCTCGTCTACCAGGCCAACCAGATCGCCAGGTTCTTCCACTCCAAGCCGCACGACGAGGGCGTGGCCGGTGTGGCCGAGCATATCAACAAATTCTGGGAGCCGCGCATGCGCCGGCAGTTCTTCGAGATGATCGAGGCGGGCCATGCCGGCTTCGACGTCCTTGTCCTCGAAGCGGCCCCCAAGGTGCGTCCGGCACCACCGGCTGAGGCGATGCAGGGCTGAAACGCAACCGTCAGATCATCTCCAGAGGCCGCTTGCGTGACGGCGGCGCGAAGGCGCGATCGAGGGCGGCGAGATCATCCTGCGTCAGCGATATATCCGCAGCGGCGATGTTCTGGCGCACATGTTCCGGCCGCACCGCCTTGGGAATGGCGATGACGCCATCGTTGCGCATTACCCAGGCCAGGGCGATCTGCGCGGCTGACGCGCCGTGGCGGACGGCGACCGCCTCGATGGCGCGGTTGTTCGCCAGCGCGCCCTGCTCGATCGGCGAATAGGCCATGACCGGCATGGAACGTTCGCGGCTCCATGGCAACAGGTCAAACTCGACGCCGCGCCGCGAAAGATTGTAGAGCACCTGATTGCTCTGGCAGTTCCCGCCAGCGGGCAGCGCGGTCAGTTCTTCCATGTCGCCGGTGTCGAAATTGGAAACGCCCCAATGGCGAATCTTGCCGGCCGCCTTCAGCGCCTCGAAGGCTTCGACTGTCTCGTCGAGCCTAGAGCCGCCGCGCCAATGCAGCAGATAAAGGTCGATGCGGTCGGTGCCGAGCCGTTTCAGGCTGCGCTCGCACGCCGCGACCGTGCCGTCGCGCGAGGCGTTGGACGGCAGCACCTTGGACACGATGAACAGCCCATCGCGGCGTCGCCTCACCGCCTCGCCGACCACCAGTTCGGCATCGGCGTACATCTCGGCCGTGTCGATCAGCGTCACGCCGAGATCGAGGCCCAGCCGCAGCGCCGTCACCTCGTCGGCAAAGTGGTCCTTGCGCTCTCCCATCATCCAGGTGCCCAGCCCGAGGACCGGCACGGCTTCGCCGCCTGGCAGGGAGGTAGTTCGGATCGGCATCGGCGCTCTCCGGCTTATGGATGTCGCGCCATGATGACGCGGATCAGGAAAGGAGGCAATTCGTGCCGGTCATTCTGCCGGATGCGCTTTCAGCCACTCCTGCATCTGTCCGATCTCGGCCTCCTGCGCAGAAATCACCTCCTCGGCCAGCTTGCGCATTTCCGGATCCTTGCCGTGCTCCAGCAGAACCCTGGCCATGTCGATCGCCGCCTGATGGTGAGGGATCATGCCGCGCGCGAAATCGACATCGGCATCGCCGCTGTAGTCCATCGCCGTCATGTCGGCGTGCATCTTGTCCATGGCGGCCTTGTAGCCGGCGCCGGACGCGCTTTCGGCGTCGGCAGCCGGAGCGCCATGGCCGCTGTGATCCTGCGCCGACGCGATCTGACAGAAGCCGAGGCCGACCGCCAGAGCGGCAGTCACGGCGGCGATCTTCATTTTCCTGCATGTCATCGTGGTTCTCCTTCGCCCCTTGCCCCTTGTTTCCTGCCCGTTGTCAGAGTTTCACCGTCCGCAACCTGAGCGCGTTAACGATCACCGACACCGACGACAGGCTCATGGCGGCCGCCGCCAGCATCGGCGACAGCAGCGTGCCGGTGAAGGGATAGAGCACGCCGGCGGCCACGGGCACGCCGAGCGCGTTGTAGAGGAAGGCGAAGAACAGGTTCTGCCTTATGTTGGACAGCGTCTTCTCCGCCAGATGGCGCGCCCGCACGATGCCGGTGAGGTCGCCCTTGACCAGCGTGATGCCGGCGCTTTCCAGCGCCACGTCGGCGCCCGTTCCCATGGCGATGCCGACATCGGCTGCAGCGAGAGCAGGAGCATCGTTGACGCCGTCGCCGGCCATGGCCACCACCGCGCCCCCGCTTTTCAGTTCCGCGACAAGATCGGCCTTGGCTTCGGGCAGCATGCCGGCGCGTATGTCGGCAATGCCGAGACTGGCGGCAATGGCCCTGGCCGTGCGCTCATTGTCGCCGGTCGCCATGACGACGCGCATGCCCGAGCGCATCAGTTCGCGCAGCGCCTCTTCCGCTGTCGGCTTGATCGGATCGGAAACCGCCACCACGCCGGCAGGCTTGCCGTCTACGGCCACGAGAATGGCCGAACGGCCATCCTCGCGCAGCGCGTCGGCATGCTGCGAGATGAGCGTTGCGTCGACGCCATGCTCCTGCATGAACAGCGCATTGCCGAGCACTACCTTGCGGCCTTCGGCCATGCCAAAAACGCCCTTGCCGTTGACCGCCTCGAAATCGCCGGCGGCCGGGAGGGAGAGCCCGCGCGCCTTCGCGCCGGCGACGATGGCCTCGGCCAGCGGATGCTCGGAGCCCTGCTCGATGGCGGCGGCGAGCGCCAGCACCTCGTTCTCGCCGAAGCCGTCCTCGGCGCGGACATCGGTCAATTCGGGACGGCCTTCGGTCAGCGTGCCTGTCTTGTCGACGATCAGCGTATCGACGGCGGCCAGCCGCTCGAGTGCGGCTGCCTCGCGGATCAGCACGCCGGCCTGCGCGCCGCGTCCGGTGGCGGTCATGATCGACATCGGCGTCGCCAGCCCAAGCGCGCAGGGACAGGCGATGATGAGCACCGAGACGGCCGAAACGATGGCGTAGACGAGCCGAGGCTCAGGCCCGAACGTCATCCACCCGATGAAGGCGAGGATGGCGATCACAACCACCGTGGGGACGAACCAGCCGGACACGCGGTCGGCGAGGCTCTGGATCGGCGCGCGGCTGCGCTGCGCCTTGGCGACAAGCTCCACGATGCGCGACAGGGTGGTCTCGGAGCCCACTTTCTCGGCGCGCATGACCAGCGTGCCGTTGCGGTTCAGCGTGCCGCCGATCAGGCTGTCGCCTTCGCCCTTCTCGACAGGGATGGGTTCGCCGGTGATCATCGATTCGTCGATGGTCGAGCGGCCGTGTTCGACCGCGCCGTCGACCGGCACCGATTCGCCGGGACGGATGCGCAGGCGTTCCCCCGCCCTGACATCTGCCAGGGGCACGTCGCGCTCGGAGCCGTCCGCGCCGATCAGCCGCGCGGTCTTGGGAGCGAGGTCGAGCAGGGCGCGAATGGCGGAGCCGGTCTTCTCGCGCGCCTTCAGCTCCAGCACCTGACCGAGGAAGACCAGCGCGATGATGACGGCGGACGCCTCGAAATAGACCGGCGCCGAATCGCCATGGCCGCGCACTTCATGCGGGAACAGGTCGGGAAACAGCATGGCCACCACGCTGTAGAGATAGGCGGCCGACACGCCGAGCGAGATCAGCGTCCACATGTTCGGGCTGCGGTTGCGGATCGAAGCCCAGCCGCGCTTGAAGAAGGGATACGCCGCCCACAACACCACCGGCGTGGCGAGCAGGAATTCCGCCCATATGGCGACCTGTTCGCCCAGCCAGTCGCGCACCGGCAGGCCGACCATCGGCCCCATGGAAATGACCATCAGCGGCAGCGCCAGCGACAGGCTTACCCGGAGCCGGCGGGTGAAGTCGACCAGTTCGGGGTTGGGGCCCTCATTGCCGGTCGGCACTCCCATGGGCTCCAGCGCCATGCCGCAGATGGGGCAGTCGCCGGGGCCGTCCTGAATGATTTCGGGGTCCATCGGGCAGGTGTATCTGGTGCCTTCCGGCATCGGCTCCGGAGCCGGGCGGTCGCCGAGATATTTCCCGGGCTCGGCCTCGAATTTTTCGAGACAGCGGGCCGAGCAGAAATAGAATTTTTCGCCCTGATGGCGGAGAAAATGGCGGGCGCTGGCGCGATCCACATTCATGCCGCACACCGGGTCCCTGGCGGTGATATAGCTTTGCGGGTCGGCGGCGAACTTTGTGCGGCAGCCTTCGCAGCAGAAATGATAGGTGTGACCCTCATGGACGAGGTTCGGCTTGCCCGCCTGCTGGTCCACCGACATGCCGCAGACGGGATCGCGCACGAAGGTTTCGGCTTTCGCCAGAGACGGTGACGAACAGCAGGAGCCGCCGTCTCCGTGATGATGCCTGCCGTGATCATGCGTGTGGTCGGAATCTGCCATGACAGCCCCTTTCAACTGCTTTGACCCGAGATAGGGCTTCCAGTCACTGGAAGGTCAAGGCCATATATGCCGTTGCCGGGCCGGCGCCGCCAAAACCATACCGTTGCAGCGCAAAACAGGATATAGGACGCTTCTCCCTAAGCTGAAGGATAGCCGGCACGCATGGCCAGGATCGCGCTCAGGCTGGACGAACTCATAGACGGTGCGGCGCTGCGCGGCGAGTTGTCGGCCCTGGCCGGCCAATGTTCCGCCGGCGCTTCCGAAACCCGCGGCGCGGTGCTCGCTCTTCTCAAGCGCCAGCGCAGGGAAGGCCTGCGCATCGCCGAGGAGATGCTGCGCCAGGACGGCGGCGGAGCAGCCTGCGCGCGGCGGCTGTCGCATGTCATGGACGAGATCGTGCGGGCGCTCCACGAATTTACGGCGACCCGCGTCTATCCGGCCGACAATCCTTCCACCGCGGAGCGCGTGGCGGTGGTGGCGGTGGGCGGCTATGGCCGCGGCACGCTGGCGCCCGGCTCCGACATCGACCTCTTGTTCCTGCTGCCCTACAAGCAGACGCCGTGGAGCGAGCAGATCGCCGAATACATGCTCTACATGCTGTGGGACATGGGGCTGAAAGTCGGTCACGCCACCCGCAACATCGACGAATGCATCCGCCTGTCATTCGCCGACATGACGATCCGCACGACGCTTCTGGAAAGCCGGTTCCTTTGTGGCGACGAGGCGCTCAGCCGCGAACTGATGGATCGGTTCGACCGAGAGGTTGTTGCGGCCACCGGCGCCGAATTCGCGCAGGCCAAGCTTGCAGAACGCGACGTGCGCCATGCGAAGGCCGGCGAAAGCCGCTATCTGGTCGAGCCCAACGTCAAGGACGGCAAGGGCGGCCTGCGCGACCTACACACGCTGTTCTGGATCGGTAAATATTTTTATCGCGTGCGCAGCGGCGCGGATCTGGTCGACAAGGGCGTGTTCACGCAGGGCGAATACAAGCTGTTCCTGAAATCCGAGGATTTCCTGTGGGCGGTGCGCTGCCACATGCATTTCCTCACCGGCAAGGCGGAGGAGCGGCTGTACTTCGACATCCAGCGCGATATCGCTGAGCGCCTCGGTTATACGAGCCATCCCGGCCTGTCGGCGGTGGAACGTTTCATGAAGCACTATTTCCTCATCGCCAAGGATGTAGGCGATCTCACCCGTATCTTCTGCGCGGGGCTTGAGGAGGAGCAGGCCAAGCAGGTTCCAGGCAGGGCCGGCATGCTCGCCGGCTTCACCCGCCGGCGTCGCAAGCTTGCCGGAACCAGCGAGTTCGTCGTCGACAACCATCGCCTCAACGTGGCCGACGACAAGGTGTTCGAGCGCGATCCGGTCAACCTCCTGCGCCTGTTCTGGTTCGCCGACCGGCACGGGCTGGAGTTCCACCCGGATGCGCTGAAACTGGTGACGCGTTCGCTGCGGCTCGTCGACAAGGCGCTGCGACGCAATGTCGAGGTCAACCGGCTGTTCCTCGATATCCTGACTTCGGACCGCTACGCCGCACTCAACCTCAGGCGCATGAACGAGGCCGGGCTGCTGGGCAAGCTGATCCCCGATTTCGGCAAGATCGTCGCCATGATGCAGTTCAACATGTATCACCACTATACGGTGGACGAGCATCTGATCCGCTGCGTCGGCGTGCTGGCGGAGATCGAGGGGGGAGATGGGGAAAGAGCCCACCCCTTGTCGCATTCGCTGATGCCGGGTCTGAAAAAGAGCCGTGACGCGCTCTATGTGGCGGTGCTGCTGCATGACGTCGCCAAGGGCCGCCCGGAGGATCATTCCACGGCCGGCGCGCGCATCGCACGGCGCATCTGCCCGCAACTGGGCCTGTCGGCGGCCGAAACCGAGACCGTCGCCTGGCTGATCGAGAACCATCTCCTGATGTCGATGACGGCGCAGACGCGGGACCTCAACGACCGCAAGACCATCGAGGATTTCGCCGCGGCGGTGCAGTCGGCGGAGCGGCTGAAGCTGCTGCTCATCCTCACCGTCTGCGACATTCGCGGCGTCGGCCCCGGTGTCTGGAACGGCTGGAAGGGGCAGCTCCTGCGCACGCTTTACTACGAGACCGAGTTGCTCCTGACCGGCGGCTTCTCGGAAATGTCGCGCTCGCAGCGTACGGCCGAAGCGCGCGCGGACCTGATGACGGCGCTGGCCGATTGGCCGGAAAAGGCCCGCGCCGCTTATGTCGCCCTGCTCTATCCAAACTATCTGCTTACCGTCGATCTTGGCGACCAGCTTCGCCATGCGCAATTCGTGCGGGAAGCGGACGCTTCCGGCCGCAAGCTTGACACTATGGTGCGCACCCACGAATTCGAGGCGGTGACCGAGATCACGGTGCTGGCGCAGGACCATCCCCGGCTGTTGTCGGTGATCGCGGGCGCTTGCGCGGCGGCCGGCGCGAACATCGTCGATGCGCAGATCTTCACGACCGCCGACGGGCGCGCGCTCGACACCATATTGATCAGCCGCGAATTCGACCTCGACGAGGACGAGCGGCGGCGCGCCGAGCGCGTCGGCCGGCTGATTGAGGACGTGCTGTCGGGACGGAGCTGGCTGCCGGAGGTGATCGCAAGGCGCAGCAAGGCAAGGCGCGGCTCGAAGGCGTTCACCATCACACCCCGGGCCGAAATACGCAACACGCTGTCCCACCGGTTTTCGGTGATCGAAGTGAAGGGTCTGGATCGTCCCGGCCTGCTGTCGGAAATCACCGGGGCGCTGTCCGACCTGTCGCTCGACATCGCCTCGGCCCATATCACCACCTTCGGCGAAAAGGTGATCGACACCTTCTATGTCACCGACCTGACAGGGCAGAAGGTGGAGAATCCGGCGCGCATCGCCGCCATCTCCAGGCGGCTGGTGGAGGTTCTGGAAGGGGTGGGACTGGAACAGCTTTACAAGTCCCGCTCTGCGGCGGAATAGGCGAGGCGGTGCGTTGAAGATTCCTTTGCCGAAGGCGCAACGCGTCCGACCGTGTTATCCACCCCTCTCTGGCCGGAGCGGGGGATCTATCGATATGCGTTACAGGGAAGCGAACATCAGTTGAGCCTCGTCAGGAAATTCGCGACGGTCGCTTCCGGCACGTTGATGAGCCGCATTCTGGGCTTTGCCCGCGAAATGCTGATGGCCGCCGCACTGGGCACCGGCCCGGTGGCCGGCGCCTTCTATGCCGCTTTCCAGTTCCCCAACACCTTCCGGCGGCTGTTCGCCGAAGGCGCCTTCAACAGCGCCTTCGTGCCGCTGTTCGCCAAGGAAATCGAGGCCAATGGCGTCGATGGCGCGCGCCGCTTCTCCGAGGAAGTGTTCGGTGTGCTGTTCTCGGCGCTTACGGCGCTGACCATCCTCATGGAACTGGCCATGCCGCTCCTGGTGCGCACCATCATCGCGCCGGGCTTCGCCAGCGATCCGCAGAAATACGAGCTGACCGTCGCGCTCGCCACCATCATGTTCCCCTATCTGATGTGCATGTCTCTGGCGGCGATGATGGCGGGCATGCTGAACTCGCTGCGCCGCTATTTCGCGGCGGCGATCGCTCCTGTGTTCCTCAACATCATTCTCATCGCGGTGCTGGGTCGTGCCTGGTACACGGGCGCTGACAGTCTTGATGTCGGCTACGCCATGGCCTGGGGCGTGATGGCGGCAGGCGTCGTGCAGCTCGCCATCGTCTGGATCGCGGCGCGGCGCGCCGGCATCTCCATCGGCTTCAGATGGCCGCGCATGACGTCCAATGTGAAGCGCCTGCTGTGGCTGGCGCTGCCTGCGGCGATCACCGGCGGCATCACCCAGATCAACACGCTGATCGGCACCGCCATCGCGTCGGGGCAGGACAAGGCCGTGCCCGCGCTTGCACAGGCGGACCGCTTCTATCAGCTTCCGCTGGGGGTTGTGGGGATAGCCGTCGCCATCGTGCTGCTGCCCGAACTGGCGCGGGCGCTCAAGGCCGACAATCATGTCGAAGCGGCCAGCCTCCAGAACCGCTCCGTCGAATTCGTGCTGTTCCTGACCCTGCCGGCGACCGCCGCGCTGCTGGTCATCTCCGAGCCGATCGTGAGGGTTCTCTACGAGCGCGGCGCATTCACCTCCGACGACACCCTGCTCGTGTCCTCGATCCTCGCCGTGTTCGGCCTCGGCCTGCCCGCTTTCGTGCTCATCAAGGCGTTCACGCCCGGCTATTTCGCCCGCGAGGATACGAAGACGCCGATGGTGTTCGCCGCAATCTCCGTGGCGATCAACATCACCATCGCTCTGACCCTGTTCCCGCGCATGGGCGCGCCGGGCATCGCCGTGGCCTCGGTCGTCGCCGGCTGGACCAATGCGCTGATGCTGCTTGTCGTGCTCATCCGGCGTGGCCATTGGGGGCATGACGCGCCGCTGATGAAGCGCATCCCCCGCCTCGTCCTGTCCTCGGCGCTGATGGGCGCGGCGCTTTATGGCGGAGCGGTGTGGCTGGCGCCATGGCTGGCCCCGTCCGCTTCGTTTCTTGCGCAGACGGGAGCCTTGGCGCTGCTGTGCGGCGCGGGGGCGTTCGTCTATTTCGCTCTCGCCTTCGCAACCGGTGGGGCCGATCTCGGCATGGTCCGCCGCAATGTCAGGCGCGGCAGCGCCGCCCCCATCGGCACGGAAGAGTGAACACGCTCCTCCTCACCCCCTTGATTGTAAAGGGGGCATCGTTCATAAGCCCGCCTCGTAAACCTCGTCGGGCGGGGTTTGCAGCCGCATGATTCCGCCAGAAGCCGGGCGCTTCCGGGTCATGCCCGAACGGCCCTCCACAAGCCAGGGAGACATCATGACCACTTTCAAGCAGCTCGTCTTTTCCGGGGTCCAGCCAACCGGCAACCTGCATCTCGGAAACTATCTCGGGGCCATCCGCAAATTCGTCGCCCTGCAGGACAGCAATGATTGCATCTATTGCGTGGTCGACCTGCACTCGATCACCGCGCAACTCGTCCATGACGACCTCGCTTCGCAGACGCGCTCGATCACGGCCGCCTTCCTTGCAGCCGGAATCGACCCGAAGAAGCACATCGTTTTCAATCAGGCGCGGGTGCTTCAGCACGCCGAACTCGCCTGGATCTTCAATTGCGTGGCGCGCATCGGCTGGATGAACCGCATGACGCAGTTCAAGGACAAGGCCGGCAAGGACCGCGAGAACGCATCGCTCGGCCTGCTTGCCTATCCGAGCCTGATGGCGGCCGACATTCTGGTCTACCGCGCCACCCATGTGCCGGTGGGCGAAGACCAGAAGCAGCATCTGGAGCTGACCCGCGACATCGCCCAGAAATTCAACAACGACTTCTCCGCGCGTATCGCGGAACTCGGGCTCGGCGTCGAGATGCAGATGGGCGACGAGACCGTCAACGGCTTCTTCCCGCTCACCGAGCCGCTGATCGGCGGGCCGGCCACGCGCGTCATGAGCCTGCGCGACGGTTCGAAGAAGATGTCGAAGTCGGATCCGTCCGATCTCTCGCGCATCAACCTGACCGACGATGCCGACACCATTTCGAAGAAGATCAAGAAGGCCAAGACCGATCCCGAGGCTCTGCCGGGCGAGGTCGAGGGACTCGAAGGGCGGCCCGAAGCCGACAATCTCGTCGGCATCTATGCCGGGCTTGCCGACACAACCCGCGAAGCCGTTCTGAACGAATTCGGCGGCCAGCAGTTTTCGGTGTTCAAGCCGGCGCTGGCTGATCTGGCGGTCCACAAGCTCGCCCCCATCGCCGGCGAAATGCGCCGCCTGATAGCCGATCCCGGCCACATCGACGCGGTTCTGAAGGATGGCGGCGAACGCGCCAGCGCTATCGCCGAACAGACCATGCGTTCGGTGCGCGACATCATCGGGCTTCTCCAGGACTGACGCCACGTCAGTTCCGACGCATCTTGCCGCCGGCGTCCGCCGGTGGCAGATTGCGCCGGTTCGAAGCCAGCGAGGCGGATCACGCATATGGTATCCAAACGTCTCAGCCGCGAAGCCGGCCACCGCCGCAAGTTCCTCGCCATTGTCGATGAAACACCCGAATCCGAGCGTGCCGTCAGCTATGCCTCGCAGCGCATGCAAAGCACCAACGGCGTGCTGGTGCTGCTCTATGTGATCGACACGGAGGATTTCCAGCATTTCCTCGGCGTCGAGAAAATCATGCGCGAGGAGGCGACGGCCGCCGCCCATGCGGCGCTTGATGCGCAGGCCACCCGCGTGCGGCAGAAATTCGGCATCGAGCCGGAGCTTGTGGCGCGCGAGGGCAGCCGGATCGAGGAGATCCACAAGCTGATCGAGGAAGATCAGGATATCGCCATTCTGGTCCTGGCCGCCGGCTCCGGCAAGGAAGGGCCGGGACCGCTGGTCGCTTCCGTGGTCGGCAAGGGCGCGGCCTTCCCCATTCCGGTGACCATCATTCCGCAGACGCTGTCGGACGAGGACATCGAGAATCTCGGCTGAGGCCAATCGTCTCCCCTTCGGACTGTGACTTGAATGACAGGGGCCGCAGGCTTACTTTGAGGGTGAGATAAATCCAGAGGCCGGTACGGCCACGGAGACGGCCATGTTCATCCAGACCGAGGCGACCCCCAATCCCGCCACGCTGAAATTCCTGCCCGGCAAAGAGGTGCTGCTCGACGGCACGGCTGATTTTCGCGACGCTGAAACGGCGCGCGCCTCCTCCCCGCTGGCCGGCCGCCTCTTCGACATTCCCGGCGTCACCGGTGTGTTCTTCGGCTATGATTTCATCACCGTATCCAAGGACGGCGCTGACTGGCAGCATCTGAAGCCCGCGATCCTCGGCACGATCATGGAGCATTTCATGTCGGGCCAGCCGGTTATGGCGGGCGCGGGCCCTTCTTCGCTCGAAATCGATGAGGCGGAGGAGTTCTACGACAAGGAGGACGAGGAGATCGTTCTCACCATCAAGGAACTGCTCGACACACGCGTGCGTCCGGCGGTGGCCCAGGATGGCGGCGACATCACCTTCCGCGGCTATGAGAATGGCGTCGTGTTCCTGCACATGAAGGGCGCCTGCGCCGGCTGTCCCTCGTCCACGGCGACGCTCAAGCACGGCATCCAGAACCTGCTGCGCCATTTCGTGCCAGAAGTGCAGCAGGTCGAACAGATCGCCTGACCGCACAAGTCCATGAACCGTGAAAACAAAAAACCGGGCTCCAGGGCCCGGTTTTTCGTTGCGACGTCCGTGTTGCCGAGACGGTTCGCATCAACTGTTGGCGGGCCACTCATGAGCCCTGCACGGCTTTGAGCATCGGACCGAAAACTGCAGGCGGTCTTTGCATTGTTCCGCTGCTCAATTGCAGCGTCAGAGCATCCCTTGTGCGTCCGGCGGGACGCAAGTCGATTTAAAGCACCACCACCTTGGCGCCGTTTTCCGTGCGATTGTAGAGGTCGATGATATCCTGGTTCATGAGACGGATGCAGCCCGACGACATCGCCTTGCCGATAGAGTTCCATTCCGGCGTGCCGTGCAGGCGATAGCCTGTGTCGCCGCCCTTGTTGAAGAGATAGAGCGCCCGCGCGCCAAGCGGGTTGCCGAGGCCCGGCTTCATTCCGCCGGCGTGTTTGGCCAGTTCCGGCTGGCGCTTGATCATTGCGGCCGGCGGCGTCCAGGTCGGCCATTCGCGCTTCATGGCGACACGCGCGGTGCCGCGCCATTCGAAGCCCTCGCGGCCGACGCCGATGCCGTAGCGCATGGCCTTGCCATCTTCCATGACCAGATAGAGGAACTTGCCGGAAGTATCGACGACAATGGTGCCCGGCTTTTCCCCGGTGTCGTAGCGGACAATCTGGCGGTGGTATTTCTTGTCCACCTTGTCGATCGGAATCCGCGGCAGGTTGTAGCCCGAGTCGGTCGTCGCGCCATAGCTGTTGGAGAACATCGGCGTGGTGCCAATGGTGCTGCAACCGGCAAGAGATGCACTGAGTGCGAGGGCGGCAAGTACCGTTCTGATCCGCATCGAAAAGACTGCCCCCGCTGAAAACCCTGGTGGAAGCCGATTTGGCTTCGCGCTGTATTGATGACGGCTTTTCTTTGCTTGCCAAGCAGACGCTGCCTATATGACAGTCGCGACCCGCGCGTAAGTTGCATACTATTGCAATTGTGCAACAGTCGCTCACAGGAACGTGAAGAAAATCAACGCTCCGAAAGGTCAGCACCATGAATGTCGGAGATGCGGCCCGCCGCACCGGACTTCCCGCCAAGACCATCCGCTACTATGAGGAGATCGGCCTGATCGCGCCGCAGCGGTCGGCCAATGGCTATCGCGATTATACGGGCGACGATGTGCATCGGCTCGCCTTCCTGAAGCGCGCCCGCAACCTTGGCTTTTCCATTGACGAATGCCGTCAGTTGATGGCGCTCTATCGCGACCGCTCGCGCGCCAGCGCCGATGTGCGCCGCATCGCCTCCAGCCACGTCGCGGCGATCGAGGACAAGATCGGCGAGCTGGAATCGATGCGCGCCACGTTGCAGAAGCTCATCCATGCCTGCCATGGCGACGACCGCCCCGAATGCCCCATTCTGGAAGAGATGGCGGGCCCTGCCGCCGGCTGAGCTGCGTTCAGCAAAAAACCGGTTCAAACCGTGAACAAAATCGGTGATAATGGCGGATGCCCATCGTTTCGCCGATTCTTCGTAACCCGCTCGCCGACGGA
This sequence comes from Aquamicrobium ahrensii, assembly GCF_040545755.1. Classification (NCBI taxonomy): domain Bacteria; kingdom Pseudomonadati; phylum Pseudomonadota; class Alphaproteobacteria; order Hyphomicrobiales; family Phyllobacteriaceae; genus Aquamicrobium; species Aquamicrobium ahrensii. The sequence goes on along the minus strand of NZ_JBEPMN010000022.1, from coordinate 4,633 downwards.
CGCCAGTCGGAGCGCGCCATGCTGGTGCGGCGCGGCGTGCAGCGCCTGCTGATGGAAATGGGCGCGCATGTGCTGCCTGAGCTGTCGCTTGCCACCGGCCGCCGCGCCGACCTCGTGGCCCTGACCAGACAGGGCGATATCTGGATCATCGAGATCAAGTCCTCAGTCGAGGATTTTCGGGTGGACCGCAAATGGCCGGATTACCGGTTGCATTCGGACCGGCTGTTCTTCGCCACGCATCCGGGAGTCCCGGCCGGAATTTTCCCGCAGGATTGCGGCTTCATCCTCTCCGACGGCTACGGCGCGGAAATCATGCGCGAGGCGCCCGAACACCGGCTGGCCGCCGCCACGCGCAAGGCCCTGATGCTGCGCATCGCCCGCGCCGGCGCAGCGCGGCTGCTGGCGGCCGAACTCGCGGGCGTGGCGGTGCCGGCGCTGGATGGAGAAAGCGAGTAGTCCGGGCCGCGGCCCGGAGCATTTCGTTTTCTCCGAACCCCGAAGCCGCTCAGCCCGTTGCCTTGACGGCGGATGCAAAACCGCGACGTGTTTTTGCGCGAATTGCTCAGCGCGGCGCGCGCTTGGCGAGGATACGCTGCAGGGTGCGTCGGTGCATATTGAGACGGCGGGCCGTCTCGGAAACATTGCGCTCGCACATTTCGTAGACGCGCTGGATGTGCTCCCAGCGCACGCGGTCGGCCGACATCGGGTTTTCCGGCGGCGCGGCGCGCTCGCCCGACAGGCGCGTCAAGGCGGCGAACACGTCGTCGGCGTCGGCCGGCTTGGAAAGATAGTCGACCGCGCCAAGCTTCACCGCCGTCACCGCCGTGGCGATGTTGCCGTAACCGGTGAGAATGATGGTGCGCGCGTCCTCGCGCTTCTCGCGGATGACGGCGACCACGTCGAGGCCGTTGCCGTCGCCCAGCCGCATGTCGACCACCGCATAGGCCGGCGGATTGGCGCGTGCTTTGCCGACGGCTTCCTCGACGCTTTCGGCGGTGTCGACCGTGAAGCCACGTGTCTCCATGGCCCGCGCCAGACGGGTGAGGAAGGGCTTGTCGTCGTCCACGATCAGCAGCGAGGTGTCGTCGCCAGTCACCACGCCGCCATTGCCGTCTTCGCCAGTCATGATCTTCAATCCCACTTCAGTTTACCGCGACAAAACGTCCTTGTACGGAAATATAGGTGTTGAGCGCCGCTGTCCAATTTTTGAAAGCCATTCCGGCCGTCTTTCCCGCTCCGGCGCATGTTCCACCATCTTTTGCCCCGCTCCATGCAAATGCGGCCGGTCCTGAGCTTCCACTTCAGGCGTTGCGAAGCGGCAGGGCCGCGCTCTCCTCTGCATAGACGAAATCGCTGCGCGGCCACCGCACCTTCACCACAGCGCCCTCGCCGGGGCCGCTGGCGTTGCCGAAGGTGATGGTCGCGCCGGACCGCTCCAGCAGGGTCTTGGCGATGAACAGGCCGAGCCCGAGCCCGCCGCCGGGTTCCGCGCCCTGCCGGGTGGACATGTAGGGCTCGCCGATGCGGTCGAGCACCTCCACGGGAAAGCCCGAGCCGTCGTCGACGATCGACAGCGACACGGAATTGTCGTCCCAGTTCCAGCGCACGCTGACGCGGGTATGGGCGAAATCCACCGCATTCTCGACCAGATTGCCGAGGCCGTAGAGCACGCCCGGATTGCGCCGTCCGACCGGCTCCGGTCCGATGCATTCGCCGGGCTGAAGGCGGATGACGATGCCGAAATCGCGATGCGGCGCGGTCACTTCCTCCACCAGCGATGTCAGCGGCAGGCGGGCCATTTGCGGCTCCCCTTCGGAGGACAGGCTGGTCAGACGCTTGAGGATCTCGCGACAGCGCTCGCTCTGGCTGCGCAGCAGGGTGACGTCGTCGCTGTATTTCGGATCCTTGCCGAGCGCCTTCTCCATTTCCCTCGCCACCAGCGAGATGGTGGCGAGCGGCGTGCCGAGCTCATGCGCCGCCGCCGCCGCCAGCCCGTCCAGCGCCGAAAGATGCTGCTCGCGTTGCAGCACAAGCTCGGTGGCGGCCAGCGCGTCCGACAGGAGCCGGGCTTCTTCCGCGACGCGAAAGGCGTAGATGGCGGCGAAGGCGGTGGCCGACAGCACCGCCATCCACATGCCGGCGACATAGATGAAGGGCATGACCAGCGTGGTGCCTTCGATCCACGGCAGGGGGCGGTGGAAGAAGGCCAGCAGCGAAGCGGCGGCGATCACCAGAACCGCCTGTAGAACGGTCAGCCTGATCGGCAGGGAGGTGGCCGAAATGACCACCGGCACGATGAGCAGCAGCGAGAACGGATTGGTCAGTCCGCCGGTGAAATAGAGCAGGCCCGCAAGCTGGAGCGTGTCGAAGGTGAGCAGGCTCATGGCTGCCAGCGGCGTCAGCCGGTGCGCGGCCGGATAGCGGAAGGCGAGCCACAGGTTCATCCACGCGGAGGCGGCGATCAGCGCGAAGCACAGGCCGACAGGAAGCGGGAATTCAAGCCAGTAGGCGACGACCAGCACCGCGATGCTCTGGCCGAATATGGCAAGCCAGCGCAGGCGGATCAGCGTGTTGAGGCGAAGCCGGTAGCTCTGGCGCAGATCGGGCGCGTTGAGTTTTATCATCAGGACCCTTCCGGCGCGCTGGCGGCGACATAGATGGCGGCGAGGCGTTCGACGCCTACGCGGTCGTCTTCGTCGAAACGGCCGGGTACAGGACTGTCGAGGTCGATGACGCCGAGAATCTCGTCGCCGCGGATCAGCGGGGCCACCAGTTCCGAGCGCGAGTCGGGGTCGCAGAAGATGTGGTTTTCAACCTTCGTCACGTCCTCGACGAGGATGGAGCGGCGTTCGGCCACGGAGGCGCCGCACACGCCGCGCCCGACCGCAATGCGCACGCAGGCCGGCTTGCCCTGGAAGGGACCGACGACCAGCTCCTGCGGCGAACGCAGGAAATAGAAGCCGGCCCAGTTGAGGTCCGGCACGGTCTGGAAGATCAGCGCCGAGGCATTGGCGGCGTTGGCTATCACATCGCTTTCGCCCGAAAGCAGCGCCTCCATCTGCGTGGCCAGTTCGCGGTAGAAGGCGGGCTTGTCGGTGCTGTCGATGCGGTTTGCTTCAAACATTCAGTTGACCCCTTTGGGCACGTTTTCAGGCGGCACCGTATCCTTGACGCTCTGGCGATGGAAGATGAACAGGCCGGCCAGCACCACGATGCCGCCGCCGATCAGAATGCGGGGGCCGGGGATGTCGTTGAAGAAGATGACGCCGAACACCACCGCCCACAGAAGCAGCGTGTAATGCAGAGGCGCCAGCGTCGAGGCGGGCGCCATCTTCAGGGCGCGGGTGATCATCAGATGGGCGAGGGCGGAGACGACGCCCAGCAGGAGCATGGCTCCGTAGTCGATGGCGGGGGCATGACGCCAGTCGCCGATCGTCATGATGGCGGCGCACAGGCCCAGCCCGATCGTCTGCCAGGTCACCAGCGCGGTGTCGCTGGTGCCGCGCAGGAGGCGGCTGAGCACGATGGCCGCCGCAAAGGAGATGGAGCCGATCAACGCATAGAGCGACTCGATCGACAGCGCCGCCGATGACGGTTTCAACATCACCAGAACGCCGCAGAAACCGGTGGCGATGGCGAGCCACCGCCGCCAGCCCACCTTCTCGCCGAGGAACATGTGCGACAGCGCCGCAACATAGATCGGACCGGCCATGTAGAAGCTCATCACGTCGGCCAGCGGCAGATGGACGACGGCGGCGTAGAACAGCAGCGTGTCGAGCGCGGTGGCGATCACGCGCGCTGTCTGCAGTCCGATGCGGTCCAGATGGAACAGCCTGGCCGCTCCCTGACGCATGATCATCGGGCCGAGGATGATGAACGCGCCGACAGAGCGGACGAGCACCACCTGTCCGACCGAGAAGCTTGCCACCAGCCATTTGCCCATGGCGTCGTTGAGGGCGAACATGAAGTCGCCGGCCAGCATCAGGAGGATGCCGGCCACAATCATGTTGCGGTTCACGAGTCCGGACAGGCGAGACATGGCGCATTCCCTGAAAAGGGCCGTTCCGGCCGATAATGCGCTGTTATCCGCGCCACGGATATTTTGCGAGCAAATTCGATTGGGGCAGTGTCGCTGCGGCTATCTCGCTCTTACCGGTACATAGACGGGCCGATAGATCACCGGCGGAAACGGATCGACATAGCGGTTTTCGCGGGCGGCGGCGCGGCGGTCGAGTTCCAGGCGCTGCAGGCATTCGGCAAAGGCGTCGTTCTTGCGTGTGAAGCCGTAGGAGCGGCATTTCTCCTCGTCGGCGGTGCGCTGTTGCTCGGCCGTCATGCAGCCGGAAAGCAGGAGGCCAAAGACGATGACGGCTGTCGTTCTGAGAAACATGTGAAGATCCTCGGATGATCCCTGCCCGAGCGTGATTCCTACACCATCACTCAGTTGTGGCAAGATGCCGGATCACAGCCGGAGCGTGAACCGCCGACAATCCCGCAACTGCGCACGACTGCGTTTGTCTATTGGAAGCCCCGTTTCCGCCCGATGCCGTGTGCTGTTTTCATTCGGGGAGTTTGCGGACTGCTCCCTTGTCGGCGCTTGTTGCGAAGGCGGCGTAGGCCTTGAGTGCGGTGG
>NZ_JBEPMN010000021.1:0-47441 GCF_040545755.1 Aquamicrobium ahrensii | reverse complement strand
GGCCGAGAACCGTCTGCGTGTCTTCATGCTGGATCGTCCTTTTCATCGGTCGATCCACCTTATGCCCCTGTCTCGGAAACCGGGACCACCTCAATACGCTGTTTACCCTCAAGCCCGGTGGAGAGTTTTTGCGCATAGCCGATCCGGAACAGATCACGCCTCAGCCCTGCGCCTCCATGGAAGCGGATAAGATAGTTCTGACGCTCGAGCGCAATCAACTCGCGTCGCACCGTCTGCGCCGATACGCCGATCTCTTCGGCCATCGCTTCAATGGTGGCGAAGCCCCGATCCTGGATATGGCGCAGGATCCATTGCTGTCGGGCAGTCAGATTGTCGGTTGGCGGCATGAAAAACCTTGTCAGATTTCTTACATACCCTGCCTCACCGCGCACCATATTTCAAACAGTAACTCTGGCTTCCGCGCCAGGCGCGCTGTCGAGTTGGCTGTACATTGCGGGAGCCTATACGGCTTAACCCAGCCTGCAATTCCTGTCTCGACGGTCTGAAGCCCGGCGTCCATCTGATCCGCGATCCTGAGGCGGCGATGTTTGCGTGTCCCGAAGCGGGTGTGGATCTACCGCACCACGAAGCCATGGGCGAAGGGGTCGCGATCGTCGATGAAGATTGTGTTGTAGCCGGTCATGCGCGCCCAGCCGGCGATCGAAGGCACGATGGCGTCGCGCTCTCCCACTCGGGCGGTGGCCTCCACCCGGCCCCGGAACAGAGAGCCGATGATGGATTCGTGCACGAACACGTCGCCCGCCTTCAGCTTTCCCTTCGCGGCAAGTTGCGCCATGCGCGCCGAGGTGCCGGTGCCGCAGGGCGAACGGTCAATGGCCTTCTCGCCATAGAACACGGCGTTGCGGGCATGCGCGCCCTCGACCGTGGGCCTGCCGGTCCACTGGATATGGGAAAGGCCGCGAATTTGCGGATGCTCCGGATGAACGAACTCGTATTTGGCGTTGAGCGCGGCGCGCAGCTTCGGCGACCAACCCACCAGCTCGCCGGCGGAATGGTCGGCCATGTCGCGAAAATTCTTCTGTGGCTCGACGATGGCGTAGAAGTTGCCGCCATAGGCGACATCGACGACGATTTCGCCGAGCCCCTCGACCTCAGCCGTCAGCCCCTCGGCGTAGAGAAAGCCAGGCACGTTGGTCAGCCGCACCTCCTCCACGAAGCGACCTTCCTGTCGATAGGTGATATCCACCTTGCCCGCCGGGGCGTCTATGGACAACCGGCCCGGCTCGCGCGGCGCAATCAGCCCGTTCTCGATGCCCATGGTGATGGTGCCGATGGTTCCATGGCCACACATCGGCAGGCAGCCCGAGGTCTCGATGAACAGCACCGCAACGTCGCAATCCGCGCGCGTCGGCGGATAGAGAATGGAGCCCGACATCATGTCGTGGCCGCGCGGCTCATACATCAGTCCGGTGCGGATCCAGTCGAAGTCGCGCAGGAAGTGCGCGCGCTTTTCCAGCATGTTCGCGCCTTCCAGACGCGGGCCGCCGCCGGCGACCAGGCGCACCGGATTACCGCAGGTGTGACCGTCGATACAGGAGAAGGTGTGCGTCGCCATTGTTCAGAACCTCCGGGGCGAGAAGGGAGAAAGGTCGATCACAGCTGAGCGGCCGGCCACCAGACCGGCGACCAGCCGCGCTGTGCCAACAGACTGGGTGAGACCCAGATGGCCGTGGCCGAAGGCGTAGACCACGCGTGGCGTTTCGCGCGCTGTGCCGAGGACCGGCAGGCTGTCGGGCAGGGAAGGGCGGAAACCCATCCATTCGCTGCCGCCTTGCGGATCGAGGCCGGGCAGGAAGGCTTTGGCTTTCCTGAGCATGGCGCGGGAGCGTTCGAAGTTCGGCGGCAGGTCGAGCCCGCCGAGTTCCACCGCGCCGCCGACGCGGATGCCGCTGGACAAGCGGGTTATGACGAAACCGTGCCCCCCGAAGGTGATCTGCGTGCGCAGGTCGAAGGCGCTGGCGGGAAGCGTGGTGTTGTAGCCGCGCTCTGTCTCCAGCGGAATGCGTTCGCCCAGCGTCCGGGCGATGCGGTGCGAGAAGGCTCCGGCGGCAAGCACCACATGACCGGCGCGGCGCGTGGAGCCGGCGATCACCTCGACACCATTTTCGACCGGCCTGAGCGCCGTGACCTCAGCCCGCTCGATGAGGCCGCCATCGGTGACAAAGCGTTTGGCCAGCGTCAGCGTGTAGAGTTTCGGATCGGCGATCGAATACCAGCCGGGCGTGAAGGTTCCATGGGTGAAGCGGGGCGCAATGCCGGGCTGGATTTCCGCCATCTCCCGCGCATCCATATGATGAAAATCGATGCCACGGCGCGCGCGTGACAGCCAGCCGGGAAGCGAGGAACGGAACTCGGCCTCACCTTCATAGACCTGTAGATTGCCATCCTTGCGCAGCATCGGCAGCGTTCCCGTGCGCTCCAGAAAAGGCTCCAGCCCTCCTTTTGACAGGTCCATCAGCGCTGTCTGCGCCGCTGTCGACTGCGCCACGCGGCGCGGCGCACAGGCGCGCCAGAAGCGGAACATCCATGGCGCGATCCGCAAGGCGTAGGTCGGCGGCACGGACAGAGGCCCGATCGGGTCGAGCAGCCATTTCGGAGCCTTGCGCAATATGCCGGGCGAAGCGAGCGGCAATATGTCGGTAAAGGCGAAAGCCCCGGCGTTTCCTGCGGAAGCGCCGGCGGCCGGGCCTTCGCGGTCCAGCACGAGAACACGCCGGCCCTCGGCCTGCAAAGCCACCGCCGCAGAAAGTCCGATCACACCAGCACCGATGACGATCACATCTGGCAGTGCGCTCAAGGCTGTGCTCCAGTGCCGGAAGAGACCCCGGCAGGTTTGCGGCTTGAAAGTCTGTCGGCTTGTTGAATACAATGTGTATGCAAAATTGCAATGAAAAATGGAGAAGGCGTCGCAATGAATGAGACCGTCATTGTAAGCGTCGAGGCCCTGAGAGACCGGGTCGAGGCCATCTTCCGCAAGGCGGGGCTTTCACCCGACCATGCCCCGGCGCTGGCCAGAGTGATCGTCGCCGGCGAGCGCGACGGTTGCAAGTCGCACGGCGTCTACCGCATCGAGGGCTGCCTGCGCACCGTAAAGGCGGGAAAGGTGGCGCCCGATGCAAAGCCGGTCTTGCGGGATGACGACTCTGCGGTGGTGCGTGTGGACGCCGCCGGCGGCTACTCCTGCGCGGCGTTTGAGCTTGGCGCGCCTGTGCTGGCCGCGCGTGCGAAAAAACTCGGCATCGCCGCGCTCGTCATCAACGACTGCACCCATTTCTCCGCCCTGTGGCCGGAAATCGAAAGACTGACCGAACTGGGTGTGGCGGCGATTGCGATGTGCCCGAGCTACGCCACGGTCGCGCCGGCAGGCGGAACGCAACCCTTGCTCGGCACGAACCCGTTCGCCTTCGGCTGGCCGCGCGGGGAGGCGCTAACGCCTTATGTGTTCGATTTCGCCACCAGCGTCGCTGCGCGCGGCGAGATCGAGTTGCATCGCCGCGAAGGCCGGCAATTGCCGGAGGGCTGGGCGGTGGATGCCGAAGGCAGGCCCACCACCGATCCGGACGCAGCGCTGGCGGGCGCGATGCTGCCTTTCGGGGGGCACAAGGGCTCGGCCATCTCGACCATGATCGAATTGCTGGCGGGCGTGATGATCGGCGACTTCACCAGCAGCGAAGCGCTGGACTTCCTCGGCACCACCACGCTTGCGCCACGCCATGGCGAACTGATTATCGCCATGAGCCCGGAGCGGTTTGCGGCCGGCCGGGCGGGCGACCCCTTCGCGCGCGCCGAGGCGCTGTTCGAGGCTATCGTCGGCCAGGGCGCGCGCCTGCCCTCCCAGCGCCGTTTCGCCGCGCGGGAGCGGAGCCTGGCGGAAGGCATCGCCCTCAACCCCGCCGAGGCCGGACAACTGGACCGGCTTGAGGCTCTGGGACTGGACGCCATATCCTGACAGAATGAAAAGGCCCTCCGATGCGGAGGGCCTTTTTCTTGGAGCAGTTCCGGCAAATGCGCGGTTCGATTTTGCGTTCGGAAGGGCCGCAAAACAAGTGGCAGGGGGTTCAGGCCGCGTATTTCTGCACCGCGCCGGGCTGTTTCGACCATTCGGCATACCAACTGTCGAACAGGCTGAGCTGCGCCTCGACAAACCCGCGCTGGCTCTCGCTCAGGGCGTCAGTCTCGTTGAAGTGCAGCCTGTATTCAGGGTTCCCCTTTAGCACCATCATGTGCTTGAAATAGAGAACCAGATCGGGGCCTTCATCATAGGCTGACAGCACGGCGAGCGCCTGCTCCAGCTCCAGCGCACGTTGCCGTGCCTCGACATCGCCCCTGGCCGCCGCCTGACACAGCGACACCAGATGCAGCACCTCGCGCGGCAGAACGCAGCCGATTCCGGTGATTGCGCCGGTGGCTCCGCAATTCACGAAGCCATGGAAGACGCAGGTATCCACGCCGACCATCAGCGTCACCTCATCGCTGCCGCTGGTGATGTTCTCGGCCGCATAGGTCATGTCGGCCGCGCCGCCGAACTCCTTGAACCCGACAAGGTTCGGGTGCTCGGCGCGCAGGGCGAAGAACAGGTCGGCGCGGGTGGCGAAGCCGTAATAGGGGCTGTTGTAGATCACCGCCGGAAGTTCAGGCGCGGCCGACAGGACCGCCTTGAAGTGATTGCGCTGTGCGGTGACGGATGGCCCGCGCGACAGCACGCGCGGGATCACCATAAGACCCTTCGCGCCCACCTTCTGCGCATGGGCGGCGTGGGCCGCGGCCATGGCGGTGTTGACCGCACCCGTGCCGACGATAACCGGCACGCCGGCTTTCGCCAGACGTTCCACGCCCTCCATCCGCTCTTCGTCGGTGAGAAGGGGCCAGTCGCCCATGGAGCCGCAATAGACGATGGCCGCCATGCCGGCGGCGATCAGTTCCTTCCCCTTGCGCACCAGCGCATCGAAATCGGGCCTGCGGTCCCGGGTGCACGGGGTCATAAGCGCCGGCATGCAGCCGGAAAATATCTGCGCATTCATGAGGGCTCTCCCATATGCCGGGTTGGTCGACTGTCATAATACCATTTGTATTTTATTTGTCGACAAGAAATCCGAACTGATGAAAGCGACTCGGCCGAAGCCGTCGACCATGTTTGGGAGAAGGATGGCCTGGGCCTACAGCGCGATAGGCTGGCGGCGGTCGCGGGCCATCATATCCTGTATCTGGCGCACGATCTGGTCGGCATGGGCGGTGGCCAGCCGGTCGGCCGCAGCCACGTCCCGGGCCTCGATGGCCGTGATCATGTCATCATGCTCATCCACATAGCGGCGGGGCAGGTGGTCGTCGAAGGAGGAATAGTAGATGCGCAGGATGCGTCGCCCCTCATCGAGCAGGCGGCAGAACAGTCCGGTGTAATAGGGATTGCGGCCGGCCTCGGCGATTGCGGCATGGAAATCGCGGTTGGTGGCGATCATGGCCAGCGCATCATGCGCTTCCACGGCGCGGCTGAACCCGGCCTGACGGGCGCGGATGATCTCCAGATCCGCATCGGTGCGGAATTCTGCGGCCAGCCGCGTCGTCACGCGGTACATCAGCGTCAACGCGTCGAAGAACGTATGCAGTTTGAGGAAGTCGATATTAGAGACGACGGTCGAGCGGTTCGGCAGCGTCGTCACCAGCCCTTCGCCGGCAAGGCGCACCAGCGCCTCGCGGATCGGCGTGCGCGACATGGACAGGCGCTCGGCAAGCTGCACCTCGTCGATGGGACTGCCGGGCGGCAACACCAGGCCGATGATGTCGTCGCGCAGGATGTCGTAGACGAATTTCGCCCCTTCGCCGCGCTTGCGTTCCGCCGTCTTGCCGTTCATTCCGGTTCCCCGTTGTCGACAAGATGAATACGGCCTTCGCGGGCGCGGAGCAACAGCGCCCGGCGCGCGTCACCCGGCCGGAATGGCGCACACGGTCGAACGGGTGAGGAAACGCTTCTCGCGGCCATTGTCGAGCGAGAACATACCGCCCCGGCCCGGCACAACGTCGATGATCAGGTCGGTGTGCTTCCACGCCTCATATTGCGAGGCGCTGATATAGACCGGCGTGTCATCGATCCTGCCGAGCAGCACGTCCTGGTCGCCGATGATGAATTCGGAGCGTTTGTAGCACATGGGCGACGAGCCGTCGCAGCAGCCGCCGGACTGGTGAAACAGCACCGGTCCGTGATCGGCGATGATTTCGTTCAGGAACTGTATCGCTTCCGGCGTTGCGGAAACCTTGTCGAGGGATGGACGCTCGTTCATGGCTTCGGCCTCCCTGTAACCATGTGATCCGACATCGGCTCGCTGGGGGCGGGAAGAATGTCGCCGCCCCCGGGGCCGTTGCGATCAGAAGAAGCCCAGCTTCTTCGGGCTGTAGCTGACCAGCATGTTCTTGGTCTGCTGGTAATGGTCAAGCATCATCCTGTGGTTCTCGCGGCCGATGCCCGACTGCTTGTAGCCGCCGAACGCCGCATGGGCTGGATAGGCATGGTAGCAGTTGGTCCACACGCGGCCCGCCTGGATGGCGCGGCCGAAGCGATAGAGCCGGTTGGCGTCGCGGCTCCAGATGCCCGCGCCGAGGCCGTAGAGCGTGTCGTTGGCGATCGACAGCGCCTCTTCGTCATCCTTGAAGGTGGTGACGGAAACGACCGGGCCGAAGATCTCCTCCTGGAAGATGCGCATTTTATTATGGCCCTTGAACACGGTCGGCTTCACATAGTAGCCGCCGGCCAGTTCGCCCGGCAGCACGTTGCGCTCACCGCCGGTCAGCACCTCGGCGCCTTCCTGCCGACCGATGTCGAGGTAGGACAGGATCTTTTCCAGCTGTTCGCTGGAGGCCTGCGCACCGATCATGGTGGCGGGATCGAGCGGGTTGCCCTGCACGATGGCTTCGACGCGCTTCAGCGCACGCTCCATGAAGCGGTCGTAGAGCTTCTCATGGATCAGGGCGCGGCTCGGGCATGTGCAGACCTCGCCCTGGTTCAGCGCGAACATGACGAAGCCCTCGATCGCCTTGTCGAGGAAATCGTCATCGGCCGCTCCGACATCCTCGAAGAAAATGTTGGGGCTCTTGCCGCCCAGTTCCAGTGTCACCGGGATCAGGTTCTGCGAGGCGTATTGCATGATCAGCCGGCCGGTGGTCGTTTCGCCGGTGAAGGCGATCTTGGCGATGCGCGGATTGGAAGCCAGCGGCTTGCCGGCTTCGAGGCCGAAGCCGTTGACGATGTTGAGCACGCCCTCGGGCAGCAGATCGCCGATCAGATCGACCCAGAACATGATGGAGGCAGGCGTCTGCTCGGCAGGTTTCAGAACCACGCAGTTGCCGGCGGCAAGCGCCGGAGCGAGCTTCCAGCAGGCCATCAGCAGCGGGAAGTTCCACGGAATGATCTGGCCCACCACACCCAGCGGCTCATGGAAATGATAGGCTACGGTGTCGTCGTCGATCTGCGAGATCGACCCTTCCTGAGCGCGCAACGCGCCGGCGAAATAACGGAAATGGTCGATGGCGAGCGGCACGTCGGCGGCCGTGGTCTCGCGGATCGGTTTGCCGTTGTCCCATGTCTCGGCCAGCGCGAGGCGGTCGAGGTTTTCCTCCATGCGGTCGGCGATGCGGTTGAGGATGAGCGCGCGCTCGGCGGGCGCGGTCTTGCCCCATGCGTCCTTGGCCTTGTGGGCGGCGTCGAGCGCCGCTTCGATGTCGTCTGCTTCCGAACGGGCGATTTCGCCAATCGGCTGGCCGGTTATGGGCGAGATATTCTCGAAATATTTACCGGATTTCGGCGGCGCCCAGCGGCCGCCGATATAGTTGTCGTAGCGCTTTGCGAATGGAACCGTGGCAGTGCGCGAAATTTCAACCTTGTTCATCGTCTTTCCTCCCGAAAAACCGACGCTGCGACGCGCAGCGCATTGATGAAAGGTGGCGCAGGACAGCCCTGCTGTCATCGGGCCGGGACCACGCCGGCCCGGCAAGCTGTCGCGGGAATGAGACACTTCCCGCAGCGATCTGCATTCTACTGCTTTATGCGCCGGATTCCGAATCTCGCCAGCTTGCGGTGGAGCGTCGCGCGGGAAACGCCGAGATCCTGCGCAGCGGCGGAGACATTGCCGCCCGCTTTCATCAGGGCGCGCTGAAGGACGCTCCGTTCCGCCTGCGCAAGGTCGCTGGTGGCCGCATTGTCGACGCCGAGAAGTTCGGATGCGGGCAGGGGACGTTGCAGCGCCTCGCGGGTGATCCCCAGCATCTGCCGCGCCGAGCGCGTCGCGCCTATCACCAGATCGTCGCCGTCCACCGCCACAAGCGCATTGGGCGCACGTTCGCCGCCCGGCGCCATTATGATGCGGGCGTGGGGGAAGGCCATGCGGAAATTTTCGGCCTCGATCTTGCGCACCGCATCGCCCACCGCGATCGAGATCAGGTTGACGAAGCCCTCCGTGAGGTCTGCCCGGCAGGACGAGACGTCGAGCGCGGCGGCGAGATTGCCCTCATGATCGTAGATCGGCGCGGTGGTGCAGGAAAGCAGTGTGTTGCGGGTATGGAAGTGCTGATCGCGGTGGATGGTGAGCGGCCGCTGCTCGGCCAGGCAGGTGCCGATGCCGTTTGTGCCTTCCGCCTCCTCGCTCCATACCGAGCCGGTCCACAGGCCCCAGTCGTTGAACAGGCTGTCGTCGGCGGGCGCGCCACGCCGCTCGACCGGCACGCCGTCACGGTCGGCGAGAAGCACGCAACAGCCGATCCCTCCGACCGCACTGTAGAGGCGATCGAGACTGGCCTGCGAAGCGCGGATCAGCGGTTCGATGCGCTGCCTTGCCTCTCGCAACTCTGAATCGGTCAGCCGGCAGGGCGGCTGCCGCTCGGCGGGATCGAGATTGTAAAGGGTCGAGGATCTGCGCCAGGAGGCGACCAGGGCCGACCGGGCCGCCTCATCGGATTCGACGGCGGCGTGAATGCGCTGCGCATGCTGGACGACTGCAGTTCTGCTCACTTTCTCCTCCCGAATGTGCGCGGACTACTCTTCCAATGTGGCCGGCGATCCGGTCAGCCGGATCTGGAGTTCACCTTATCCCTTTCGACATGTGAAGCGGAACATTAGTCCAAGTCCCCCACCTGTGATACCCCACTTGCGAAACAGGGGCCGGCGCGCGCGGGAAGGACGCCGGGAGCGTCGTCAGTCCCGGTCGGCCCGCAGATAGTTGTAGACGGTGGCCCGCCCCATCTGCAGCACGCGTGAGATGTAGGCGGCGGCATGCTTGCCGCTGAAGGCGCCGTCCTGCGCCAGTTCGCGCACCAGCTGCTGCTTCTGGCCGCGGGTGAGGTCTGCGATGGCGACGCCGTTGCGGCGCGTCCAGCCATTCACATATTCGTTGATGCGTTCGTGCCAGTCTTCCTTGAACAGCGCAGCCGGCTTTTCCTGGTTCGTGGCCACCTTCGAGAGCGTGGAGAGCACGTCGATGGCGGCATGGATGTGCGAAACGTCCATGTTGATGCACAGCACGCCGACCGGACGGCCCTCGGGCGAACGCACCACGGCGCTGACCGATTTCAGCCGCTTTCCATCCCAGTTCACCTTCTCGTAAGGGCCGATCAGGTGGTCGTCCGGGCGGAAGTCGATTTCATGCAGAAGGGACGGCTCGCCCAGCGAACGGCGGGAGAAATTGTTGGCTATGTGGACGACCGTCTCGCTGCCGAGATCGTGCAGAACCACCTCCGCATGAGGTTGCAGGAGCAACGCGATGGCGTCGCAGACCGGATGATAGGAAGCAAGCAGGGCGGAGGACGAGACAGCGGGCTTAAGCGTTTGCGGCATGTGTCTCATCTGCGGTGCTGCGTTTGCCGATAAAGCAGGCAGGCGGCTGGCATAACGTCGGGCCCATCGACTTGGAGTTTGTACTAGCATATGCAAATTGGACTGAAAAGTATATCCGGAGCCGTTGTCGTGTCTCATCCGCTTGCCGCCGACCGCGAGAAACTGGTAGCCATCCGCCATGCCTTGCATGCGCATCCGGAGATAGCGCGGGAGGAAGCGTGGACGGCCTCCTATGTGGCCGACAGGCTGCGCGAGTCCGGCATGTCGTTCGAGATGAATATCGGCGGCCATGGCGTCGTGGCCACCGTGGAGGGGCAGGGCGAGGGACCGGCGGTGGCTCTGCGCGCCGACATGGACGCGCTGGAAATCACCGAATTGTCGCAACTGCCCTATGCCTCGCAACAGGCCGGCAAGATGCATGCCTGCGGTCATGACGGGCACATGACCATATTGCTTGCCGCCGGGATGCATCTGGCGCGTACACGCGATTTCGCCGGCAAGGTGCATCTCGTTTTCCAGCCGGCCGAGGAGCGTTACGGCGGTGCGCGCGAGATGGTCGCCGGGGGACTGCTCGACCGCTTTCCGGTGCAGCGCATTTTCGGCCTGCACAACTGGCCGGGGCTCGCCGCCGGGACGGTGGTGGTGCATGACGGGCCGGTGATGGCCGGCACGTCGGAGTTCACCGTGACTTTCAGGGGCGAGGGCGCGCACGCGGCCATGCCGCACATGACCGGAGACCCGATCCTCGCCGGTGGCCATTTCATGACCGGCATCCAGCAGGGCGTGGCGCGCGCCGTCGACCCGCACGAGAGCGCGGTGGCGACGGTCGGCTCGTTTCAGAGCGGCCATGCGCAAAACATCATCCCGCAGGAAGCGCGCCTGATCGGTACGTTGCGCGCCTATCGCACCGGGACGCTGCATCTGCTGCGTTCACGCGTCGAAAGCGTCGCCGCCGCCGCCGCCGCCATTGCGGGGTGCAGCAGCGAGGTGGCGTTCGACGAATTCCTGTGTCCTCCCGTCGTCAACACCGTGGCGGAACGCGACATCATGCGCGAAGCCGCCAGCAAGGCCGGCCTGGCGCTCGCCCCCGGCGATACGCGCCCCAGCATGGCGGGCGACGATTTCGGCGACTTTCTCGTCCATCTGCCTGGCGCCTATGCATGGATCGGCAACGGGCCGCTCGAGACCGACGCCGGCTTGCATCAGCCACTTTACGACTTCAATGACGACATCATCCTGCCCGGAGCCATGCTTCTGGCGCGCTCGGCTGAACTCGCCCTGTCGAAAGTCCATAGTGGACAAAAAAATTTATCATAGACAACCCTGTCCATTTTTCGGTAGAAGTCCATGCTCGGGAGGCATGGGCTCTGCAAGGGCCGAAATTTTCAATCATCCGGGACTGTCATGATCCAGCTTTCGCGCGCCGAAATCGAACAACTCGTCACGGTCGATGACGAAGCGGTGGCCGCCGTGCGCGACGCCTACATCGCCATCGTAGACGGGCGCGGCAACGTTCCGCCGGTCGGCCACATCGCCTTTCCCGCCACCAATGGCGATTGTCACATCAAATACGGCCATATCGCCGGCGATCCGATCTTTGCGGTGAAGATCGCGGCCGGTTTCTACGACAATCCGGCAAAAGGCCTGCCGTCCTCCACGGGCATCATCCTCGCCATATCGGCCGAGACCGGCGAAGTGCGGGCGATCCTCAACGACGAGGGTTATCTGACCGATCTGCGCACCGGTATTGGCGGCGCGGTGGCGACGCTGGCGTTGGCGCGCGCGGATGCCCGCAGCGTCCTGGTCATCGGAACCGGCATACAGGCGCGCTACCAGAGCCGCGCGCTTGCCGCTCTCGCCGGAAGGCCGCTTTCCTTCCGTATGTGGGGCCGTTCCCTTGAAAAGACGGAAGCGATCGCCGCCGAACTGAAAAGGGACGGGCTGGACGTCTCTGTCGCATCGGATCTCGAAGCAGCCTGCCGCGAAGCCCACATCATCATCACCACCACGCCGTCGACCGAACCGCTGGTCCAATCGGAGTGGGTGCAACCCGGAGCCCACATCACCGCCATGGGCGCTGATGGACCCGGCAAGCAGGAACTGGAGACGGCTCTTGTCGCCCGCGCGAACGTTCGCGTGGCCGATATGAAGACCCAAAGCCTTGGGCATGGCGAGTTTTCGCATGCCTGCGCCGCCGGATTGATCGGTTCTGGCGATTGCATCGAGCTTGGCTCCGTATTAGCAGGAACCCTTCAGGGACGCCGCTCAAACGAGGACATCACCATCGCCGACCTGACCGGCGTCGCAACACAGGATATCGCCATGGCGCGCACCGTGCTGGAACGGGCCACGACAAAACAGGACGGTCGGAGCTGACCGCCCCTTCAACAGGAACCAGATCATGAAGACGCTTGCCCTTTCTTCCCTTCTCGCCTGCCTGCTGGCCGGGTCCGCTATGGCCGACACCCTGCGCGTCGGCACCAGCGCCGATTTCCCACCGTGGGAATCGGTCAATGAATCCGGCGAGGTGGTCGGCTTCGACCGAGACGTGATCGATGAGGTCTGCAAGCGCATCGAAGCCGAGTGCGCCGTCGCCAACCAGGCGTTCGACGGTCTTCTCCCCGCCCTTCAGGTCGGCAAGTTCGATATGGTGATTTCCGGCATGTCGATCACCGAGGAGCGCGCCGGGCAGGTCGATTTCTCGCATGCCTATGCGGAGCCGCCCTACCGTTTCGCCACCAAGGCCGGCAGCGGCCTCGCCGGGATCGAAAAGCTCGACGAGCTTGAGACAGCGCTGGAAGGCAAAGTGGTCGGCGTGCAGACCGGCTCCACCCATGAAGCTGTCGTGCGCGCTCACCTGTCCAAGTCCGAGCCGCGCCTTTACGAGCGCAACGAACAGATCGCCGACGACCTCAACGCCGGTCGCATCGATGCCGGCCTGCTTGAGCATTCCGTCTGGGAACAGCTCATGGAAGCGCGTGAAGGTCAGCTCGAACTGACCGGTCCGCTGCTTTCGAGCGCCGATTACGCCGAGTTCGGCAATGGCACGGGCATCGCCATGCGCAAGGGCAGCGACGATCTGAAGAAGCGCGTCGATGACGCCATCTCCGCCATGCTGGCCGATGGCAAGATCGCCGAACTGTCGAACAAGTGGTTCGGCTACGACCTTTCCTACAAGGCCAAGTAAAAGCCTTGTAGTGCTTGCGCCCATGCCGCTCCGGCGGCATGGGTATCGCGACCGGAGCGCCGATGTCCGTCATCCTCACCTATCTGCCGCATCTTCTGGAGGGACTGCTCGTCACCCTGCAGGTCGCCGCCGGCAGCTTCGTGATCGGCCTGCTCATCGCCATCCTCGCGGTCTTCGGCTGGAATTTCGGCCCGCGTCCGCTCAGATGGTTCATCTCCGGCTATGTCACGATCGTGCGCGGCCTGCCGGAGCTGCTGATCATCTTCCTGGTCTTCTACGGCGGCACCGTGCTTTTGAGCGGCATTTTCGGCGCCTATGTCGAGGTCAATGCGCTGACGGCCGGCATATGCGCCCTGTCCGTGGTGGCGGGTGCCTATCTGACCGAAATTCTGCGCGGCGCGCTGCTGACCGTGCCGCAGGGCCAGTGGGAGGCCGCAACGAGCCTCGGCATGAGCCGCATGACGACGTTCCGCGACGTGGTGCTGCCGCAGATGCTTGCCTACGCCGTGCCCGGCCTCGGCAACCAGTGGCTGGTGATCCTGAAGGAAAGCGCGCTGGTGTCGATCATCGGGCTGGAAGAACTGATGCGCAAGGGCGTGGTCGCGGCCGGCGCGACCCATTCGCCAATGACATTCTATCTGACGGTAGGGGCCCTGTATGTCGCGATCACCGCCGTCTCGACCCTGATCATCGGCGCGGCTGACCGGCGCGCGGCGAGAGGCAGGTAAGGATGTCGCCCGATATTTTCATCAGAGCCATTCCGATCGTCCTGCAAGGTCTGCAACTGACGCTGATCATAACGATCTGCTCTTTCGTGCTGGGCCAGCTGCTCGCGCTGCCGCTCGGGCTCGCCCGGCAGGCGGCATCGCCGCTGCTGCGCTGGCCGGCAGCCGTCTACACGTTTCTCATCCGCGGCAGCCCGCTGCTGGTGCAACTGTTCATCATCTATTACGGGCTCGGCCAGATCCCGGCGGTGCGCGAGTCTGTCTTCTGGCCGATCCTGCGTGAGCCGCTCTATTGCGGGATCATCGCCATTGCGCTGAATTCCGCGGCCTATATGGCCGAGGTGGTGGCCGGCGCGCTCAAACGCGTGCCGAAGGGCCAGTCGGAAGCCTGCATCTCGCTCGGCATATCGCGCCGGCATCGCTTCACCGACGTGCTCCTGCCCCAGGTTTACCGGGAGCTGCTGCCCAATATCGGCAACGAGATCATTCTGGTGCTTAAATCCTCGTCGCTGGCCAGCGCCATCACCATCATGGAAATCACCGGCGTCGCGCGGGCCTTCACCGCCCGCACCTTCGCGCCGTTCGAGGTGTTCATCACCGCCGGCATTCTTTATCTGGCCATCGGCTTCGCCTTCACCTTCCTGTTCCGCCAGCTCGAACGCCGCTACGGCATCACAGGCACACGCACCCCGACGCCGGAGGCCAGTGCATGATCAAGGTCAGCAAGCTCGTCAAATATTACGGACAGACAAAGGTGCTGGACGGCATCAGTCTGAACGTCGCCAAGGGAGAACGCATCGTGCTGTGCGGGCCCTCGGGTTCCGGCAAGTCGACGCTGGTGCGCTGCATCAACGGGCTGGAGCAGCGCAGCGCCGGCGACATCGAGATCGCCGGGCACAAGCTGAAAGCGGATTGCTCGAACGTTCTGGAACTGGGCGGCGATGTCGGCATGGTGTTCCAGCAGTTCAATCTCTTCCCGCATATGAACGCGCTCGACAATCTGACGCTGGCCATGCGCCGCGTGCGCAAGACCTCGCGCGCCGAAGCCGAAGCGCAAGCCATGGCGATGCTGGAGCGCATGCAGCTGGGCGCAAAGGCGAAGGCCTATCCGCGCGAGCTTTCCGGCGGCCAGCAGCAGCGTGTCGCCATCGCCCGCGCGCTCTGCATGAAGCCCAAGGTGATGCTGTTCGACGAGCCGACCTCGGCGCTCGACCCCGAAATGGTGCAGGAGGTGCTGGACGTGATGACCGCTCTCTCGCGCGAAGGGCTGACCATGATCGTCGTCACCCATGAAATGGGCTTCGCCCGCAATGTGGCCGACCGCATCGTGTTCATGGATGGCGGAGTCATCCTGGAGGAGGCGGCTCCCGACGCCTTCTTCGAGAACCCGCAACACAACCGCACCCGCGAATTCCTCCGTCAGATCGGGCCGCGGACACACTGAAGGACCAGACAAGATGACCGAAATCGTTTTCGCCTCGGCGGCGCGATCCATGCGCGCGCGCGCCCGCATCCGCGATCATGTCTACCGCACGCCGCTGATCCCCGCGCGCGGCAGTTACGGCCCCGAGGGCACGAGCCTTCTGTTCAAGGCGGAGAATTTCCAGCTCACCGGCTCGTTCAAGATACGCGGCGCCGCCTCCGTCATGACGGCCGCCGAACCGGGCCAGAAGCTGATCACGGCGTCCTCCGGCAATCACGGCATCGGATCCTCGCTGGCGGCGCGCTCGCTCGGGCAGGATCTGGTGGTGGTGCTGCCGGAATCGGTGGTGCCGTCGAAGCTTGAGAAGATCCGTTCCTTCGGCGTCCAAGTCATTCTGCACGGGGCCGAGACCGGTCTCGCTGAACTGCACGCGCAAAAGCTCGCCGCCGAGAACGGCTGGCGCTACATCTCGCCCTATAATGACGCCGACGTCATCGCCGGCCAGGGCACGATCGGCGTCGAGTTGCTCGAACAATGCGCGGGCGTGGACAATGTCTTCATCGCCATGGGCGGCGGCGGCCTGATCAGCGGCATCGGCTCGGTTCTCAAGGCCTTCAGCCCGGACACCCGCGTCTGGGGCGTGGCGGCCATTCATTCGCAGGCGCTGGCGCTCTCCATGGCGGCCGGGCGCGTGGTCGAATGCGAGCACCTCGACACGCTGGCCGATGCGGTCGCCGGGGGTATCGACGAAGACACGCTGACCCTGCCGCTGGCCCGGGCGGTGGTGGACGAGGTCGTCGCCTGCTCCGAGGACGAGATTGCCGCGGCGCTGCATGTTATGGCGCAGGATGAAAACATGCTGGTCGAAGGCTCGGCCGCCCTCGCCATGGCCGGCTTCGCCAGGGTGGCGGACCGCTGCGCCGGGCAGACCAGCGTCGTGCTTCTGTGCGGCGCGAATTTCGACCGCGAGACCATCCACCGCGTCGCGCTAGGCTGATCCGCGCCGGTATCAGATCTTGCGGCTGCGTCCAAGCAGCCACAGCAGATAGAGCCCGCCAAGCAGGCCGGTCGTCAGACCGATCGGCATGTTGGCGTTGAGCGGCAGGCGCTGGCTGAGCAGGTCGGCGCCCAGCAGCAGGACGACGCCCATGATCGCGCCGGATACGAGCGGCGCCTGCGAGGAGGCGGTCAGTCTCCTCGCCAGTTGTGGCGCGGCCAGCGCGACGAATGCGATGGGCCCGGCCGCGGCGGTCGCGATAGCCGTCAGCGCCACCGCCGCAAGCACCATGAGAAGACGCGTGCGTTCGACCGGGACGCCAAGCTGCCGCGCCGCGTCGTCGCCCATTTCAAGCAGGTCGATGCGGCGCGCATGCAGGATGGCGAGCGGCAGGACGATGGCGAAGCCCAGCGCCGCCGGGGCGGCATGGGCCCATGTGCGCGTGTTGAGCGAGCCGGCGAGCCAGATCTGCGCAGACATGGCCTGATCAAGATCGCCCACGACCAGAAGCACGGTGTTGAAGCCGGACAGGATCGCGCCGACGCCGATGCCCACCAGAACGAGGCGGTAGCCGCCGGTGGCGCGGGATTTCATCGACAGCACAAACACGAGCACCGCGGTCGCCAGTCCGGCGGCGACGGCGGCGAGCGAAGTTTCCAGCGGCCCCGCATCGAACAGGATGATCTGCACGATCGCACCGGTTGCCGCACCCGTGGTGAAGCCGATCACATCAGGCGAACCCAGCGCATTGCGCGAGATCGACTGGAAGATCGAGCCGGCCATGCCGAGCGATGCGCCGACGACGATCGCCGTGACGACGCGTGGCAGCCGGACGCGCCGGATGACGCGCTCGGCGGTGGCGTTGTCGCCATTTCCAAGCAGGCTGCCCACAACTTCGCCGGGCGTGAAGGCAAGCGTCCCGGTGCCGAGCAGGACGATGCCGAGCGCGATGGCCGCAACGCCAAGTATGGCGCAGACCAGCGCCGTACGCGGCCGCCAGCGCAGCGACAGCGATCCGACACGCAGGGCTGAGATTGTTGGAGCGCTCATAGCCTGGCCAGCCTGAAACGACGCACGATCATGACGAACACCGGTCCCCCGATCAGGGCGGCCACGATGCCGGCCGCAATCTCGGCAGGCGGCAGGATCACGCGCCCGACGACATCGGCGCCAAGCAGCAGGATTGCGGCGAACAAGGCCGAGAAGGGCAGTATGAAGCGGTAGTCCGGCCCGGTGACGGCGCGCGCGATCTGCGGCGCGACCAGTCCGACGAAACCGATGGGGCCGGCTCCGGCGGTGGCGGAACCGGCCAGAAGCATCACTGACAGGCAGGCGAGAATCCAGGTGCGCCGGCGGCTGACGCCGAGTGCCTGGCCCAGATCCTCGCCAAGGGCGAGCGCGTTGAGGTTTCCGGCGATGGAGAAGGCGGCGACCAGCCCCGCCGCCACCGAAATCATCAGAACGGCGACGACGTCATAGCCGCGTCCCTCGACCGAACCCGCCGCCCAGTTGCGGAAATCGTCGAGCACCGTGACGGGGGCGTTGAGGATGATCATGCCGGTGACCGACGCCAGCATGACCGAGAGCCCCGCACCGGCGAGCACGAGGCGCACCGGATTGGTTCCGGTTTCATGGGCCTGTCCCAGAATGAAGACCGCCGTTCCCGCAAGGCCGGCTCCGAGGAAGGCCAGCCACACATACTGCGCCATCGAGGTCAGGTTGAACACCAGAACGCCCAGCGCCACGGCGACCGCCGCGCCCGCATTGATGCCGAGCAGGCCGGGTTCGGCCAGCGGGTTTCGGGTGACAGCCTGCATCACCGCCCCTGCGACACCAAGCGCAACTCCGGCGAGCAGCGCGACGATGGTGCGTGGAATCCGCAACTCCCGCACGACAAGATGCAGGTCATTGGCCGGATCGAAGGCCCACAGCGCCTCAAGAGCGGCGGCAAGCGGAACGGGCCGCGAGCCGAAGGCGAGGCTGGCGAACACGGCAAGCACCAGCACCGCGCCGCCGCCAAGCAGCCCCAGCCTGCGGTTGCGTCGCCTGCGTGATGCGGCTGATGCGGCCGAAGATGTCATCTACGTTCCGGCTTCAGCGAAAGTGCCGGGCCACGGCGTCGACCATCTCCCGCCCCGAATAATAATCGATGCGGAAGGAGGTCGGTCCCAGCGGATAGACGCGCCTGTTCTTTACGGCCGGCAGGTTCGCAAGGACCGGATCGGCCAAAAAGGCCTCTACGTCCGCATCTGTGCCGCGCAGCAGGAAAACCGTATCGCCGGTGATGGCTGCCGACAGATTCTCGCGCGAGATGAAGTCGAAATCGGAACGGCGGGTCACATCAACCGCCTGCGTCTGCGGCATACCCTGCACCTCGAAACCCAGCGAGGACAGCAGCCGGGCCTGCGGGCTCTCCGGCCGGCCGATGGAATAGCTGGCGCCGATATTGTAACCGACAATGCTCGCCGCCCCTTTTTCCTTCGTGAGCGAGGCGGCGACCTTGGCCGTATAGGCGTCGAAACGCTCGATGGCCGCGACGGCTTCCTTCTCAAGCCCGGCAGCCTCGCCGATCCTGACGGCCATGTCCTGCCAGCTCTGGTTGGAATAGTTCACGACGAAAGTCGGAATGCCTTGCGCCTCAAGTTCGGCATAGTGCTGGAGCACGGTGTCGGCCCCCGATGACGATGCGATCAGCAGGTCCGGCTCCCAGCCGATCACGGCTTCGATGTCGAAGCTCAGATTCCTGTAGAGCACCTCGACGCCGCGCTTGTCGGCGACATCCGCCCATTGCGAGAAGAACCCCTTGTCGTCGGTCATGACGCTGGGCGTGGTTGCGGCGCTCGCAATCAACGGAGCATCCATGGCGAGCAGGATGCCGGTGAGGCTGGGGGCGGTCGATACGATCCGGACCGGCCTGGCGGGAAGCGTCAGCTCGCCCGCCTCGTGCTTCACCGTACGCGGCCAGCCATCTTCCTGCGCATGGGCGAAGGACGGGAAGAGCGACAGGAAGGCGGCAGCGAGGGTTGTTGCGGCGAAGAGCCTCTTTTCGGCGTTCATGCCTGCATTCATGGGGCAGTCCTTCGGTATGAAGCGTCTTTGCGGTTGCGCCGTTCAGATCTGGACGTCGAGATCCTCGAAATCAGGCAGTCCGCCGCCTTTCGAAATCACATCCTCATAGTGCCTGAGACGCAGCCGGTCCACTTCCGAACTGCTGACGCCGCGCTTCCAGTATCCGGCGGCGCGTACCTCGTCCTTCGGCAGTCCGCAGGCCTCGGTGAAATGACGGCGAATGGCGCGCGCCTCCTGCCGTTCCCCAGCCGCCCAGATTGTCCACTGGTCGGGATCGGACAGCGCTTTGGCCGCCGCGACCAGCCTGCCGGTGGCGCCGGCCGCCTCGCCCGGCGCACGCAGCCACAGATGGAGCGAGACGCCCTCGACCTGCGGAAGCTCCTCGAAGGCGGCGCGGTCCGGCGTTTCGATGTGGACCACGCCCCCGACGCCGGCCCGCCAGTTCCGCAGTATCGAGTAGACAGCGGGAATTGCGGTCTCGTCGGCGAACACCGCCACCTTGCGGCCAGCCTCCCAGGCAGGCACGTAGTGCGGGCGCGGACCGGTCAGGCCGGCCACAGTTCCCTCGCCCGCCTGATCGAGCCAGCGCATGGCCGGGCTCTCATCTTCATGCATGACGAAATCGATCTCGATCACGCTGCGCGCCTCGTCGAACGATCGGATCGTGTAGATGCGCGATATCGGGCGCTCTCCTTCCGGAGCTTCGACCGCGATCCGGATGGCGAGGTTGGGCAGACGCCAGAGGGCCGGGTCGGCGGGAGCGATGCGCGCCGTCAGCCGCGTGACGGACGGGAAAGGCCGCTCGATCTTCTCCACCGTCATTTCCGTATGTTCCATGCCGCGCATGTGATCGTCCTGCTCCAGACGATCATTGGGATCTTGGACGATATCTTTCGATGGGGCGTTCATGCGCGCTTTCTTGATCGTGGTCTGACAGGGAAGGCAGAGCGGGAATCGAGAACCCGAAAATGAGGTTTCCGGGGAAGTCCCGGTGACGACGCCAGATCCGCTCCGCCAAAGTTGAGTTGATTATTCCACATTACGGATTGCATTCCGCATTGCAATACTGTTTGCAAGGCGGGCGCAGATTGCGCTGGTGACAAGCGCAATTTGCGCCGCTATTCGGCTGTGTTCAGGAACGATGGAAAAGCGACTGGCTCCGGGATGACGCAACGCCTCTACGCCGAATCCGTAACGCTGCGGTATGACCAGCGCACGATTTCGACCGATCTGACCGTCGCCATTCCCGATGGTTCGTTCACCGTCATCGTCGGGCCGAACGCCTGCGGCAAGTCCACGCTGCTGCGCGCCCTGTCGCGGCTTTTGCAGCCCGCTTCCGGCAGGGTGGTGCTCGATGGCGGGAACATAGGCGAGCTGCCGGCAAGAGAGGTCGCCCGGCGGCTGGGCCTTCTGCCGCAAAGTTCTATAGCGCCGGATGGCATCACCGTGGCCGATCTGGTGGCGCGCGGCCGCTATCCTCACCAGTCGTTCCTGCGGCAGTGGTCGCGGGCGGACGAGGCGGCGGTCGCCTCGGCCATGAAGGCGACACGGGTGACGGAACTCGCCGATCGCCTCGTCGACGAACTGTCGGGCGGTCAGCGCCAGCGGGTATGGATCGCCATGGTTCTGGCGCAGGAAACGCCGATCCTTCTGCTCGATGAGCCGACCACCTTCCTCGATATCGCCCATCAGATCGAACTGCTCGACCTGCTCGCCGATCTCAATGCACAGGGTCGCACCGTCGTCGCGGTGCTGCATGACCTCAATCATGCCTGCCGCTATGCATCCCACCTCATTGCGGTGAGGGAAGGGGCGGTGGTCGCGCAGGGCGCGCCATCCGGCATCGTCAGCGAACGTCTGGTCGAGGAGGTCTTCGGGCTGGCCTGCATGATCATCCCGGACCCCGTTTCGGCCACTCCGATGATCGTGCCGAAAGGGCGGCACGGCGTGAATGACAGGAACAGGGCGGAGGCCGCCACATGAGCGGGACGCGTCAGCTTCATATCGGCTTTTGCCTCACCCCGACATGGCTGAAGGGCCGCCAGGCGGAGCCTTGCGAACTGCCTTCGGCGCATGATCCGGCGGCCTTCTACATCGATCTGGCGAAAAGGGCCGAGCAGGCGAAACTCGACTTTGTCTTCAAGGTCGATTACCTCGCCTTCAATCCGGCCATGGCCGGAGGGCAAGGTGGCCTCGGCCTTGAGCCCAACATCCTGCTTGCGGCAATCGCCCGCGAAACGCGGCGCATCGGACTTGTCGCCACCCATTCCACCACCTTCAACCCGCCTTACATCGTCGCGCGGCAGATCCAGTCGCTTCACTGGTTGAGCCAGGGGCGCGCAGGCTGGAATGTCGTGACCTCGATCGAAGGCGCCGACAATTTCGGCGATGCGCCGATGCCGCCGCCGGAGGCGAGGTATCGCAAGGCGGCCGAATTCACCGATGTGGTGCGCCGGCTTTGGCGGAGCCATCCGCCGGCCGGGGCGGACGGCGTCTCGCAGGCGCACCCCATCGACCATTCCGGGGAGTTCTTCAGCGTCCGGGGACCGCTCAATGTGCGCGGTCATGAAAGCGGCCCGCCTCCCATCTTTCAGGCCGGCGCTTCCGAGATCGGGCGTGAGTTCGCCGCATCGGTGGCGGACGCCACCTTCGCCTCGGCTCCCGACATGGCGGCCGGAATAGAGCTGCGGGCCGATCTGCGGGCGAGAGCGGAGCGCCTCGGCCGCAAGGTCGATGACGTGCGGGTGCTGCCGGGACTTTACTTCTTCCTTGCACCGACCCGCGAGGAGGCATGGGAACTGCATCGCCGCGCCCATGCCCACCTTACGCGGGAACGGCGTGTCGAGTCGGTCAGGACCGTGCTTGGGCTGGACGTCTCTCATCTGGAATCCGAAAGCCGGGTTACACCGGACATGTTGCCCGTCCCCGGTGCGCCGGTGCGCAGCCGGACCCACGCCGATCTGCTGCGGCGTTTCATCGAGGCCAACAGCCCCACGGTGGAGGAACTGCTGGCGCGACCCGAGGTGGTCGGCTCCGCGCATTGGGTATCGGTCGGTACGGTGGAGGACGTGCTTGCCGATGTGGTGGAATGGTTCGAGGCCGGGGCTATGGACGGTTTCATCGCCCTGCCGGGCGGCTCGACCGGATCGCTCGACCTGTTTTTCAGCGAGCTTGTGCCTGCGCTGGCTGCGCGCGGGCTGTTTCGTACGGAGTATGAGGGCGCGGCGCTGCGCGATCACCTGCGCATGACATAAGCGTATCGTTTCAGGCGCAGCCGGCTTCGCGCGAGGCCTGCCGCGCTGCTTCGAAAAGCGCTGCGCGATGATCCTGCTCCTGCGCCGTTTCGATCAACGACACTGTCGTCACCACGCAGGCGATCTCGTTCTGGGCGTCGAAAACCGGGGCGGCCTTGCCGGTGAGCAGCGAGAACAGATGCTCATTCAGATAAGCGCCTCCCTCGCGGCGCACCCGCTCCAGAACGTCGGGCGCGGGAGGCGTCCCGCGGAACGATGGCGGCTGCATCCGGCGGGCGGCTTCAATCCTTTCAGGCGGGAGGTAGGCCTGAAAAACCAGCCCGGTGGCGGTGTTGTCGAGGGGCAGCACATCGCCCAGCGACACGGTGCTGACCATGAAGTCGGAACTGCGATACCAGCGCACGATAGTCGGCCCGCGTTCCGTCCAGATCGCGACGCCGCAGCTTGCGGCGATGCGTGCGGCCAGTGGTTTCATCAGCCGCGCAGCCACCTCGACCGGCTCTATGCGCCGCAGCGCGCCGATACCGATATGGAGCGCCGACGGGCCGAGATCGTAGCGCCCGGTCGTCCTGTCTTGCGCAGCCAGCCCTTCCAGCACCAGGCTTTGCATGTAGCGGTGCGCGGTGGAGGTGCCGGTGCCGGCGCACCGGGCCAGTTCGCCAAGCGTCATCGCTCCTTCGGATTTCGCGAGGATATCGAGGAAACGGGCGGCGATGGAAATCGATTGTATGGTGGTGGAGCGCTTCGCCTTGCCGCTCTCGGCTTCACCGAATTTCTCAGGCTTCACCACAGAGGCTCCAGCATGATCTGAAAAGCCTGAAGGCCGCAAAACGGATGATCATCGCAACCATTGTTCAAAAGAAACCGCCAGCTTCAACCGGCTGGACCTCCCACACGGCTGCATGAAACGAGGTTAGGCCGGTTCCCCGGCGCAATCAATCCGTGACCTGTTCGCCACAGTCGGCAGCGCCGTGCTTCAGCCTCACCGTTAGGCCGGTTCGTTTTGTTGACATGCGGAATGCGCTATGCATTGTGGAATTCATCATCCATATCGCCAGCCACGGTTCGTGCCCCAGCCAGCGTTTTGTCCGGGATCGGGGGTCTCATGTCGACCGAATTTGCCGCATCGTTGCTGCGCAGCGCCAGTGCGTTTTCCATCTTGTCCTTGCTGGCGGCCGGGCCGACGCTTGCGCAAGAGACATCACCTTCGGGCAATGCGATCGTTCTGGACGTCATCACCGTCACAGGTGAGAAGGTCTCCCGCGAACTGAAGGACACGGCTTCATCCGTCACCATTAAGACGGCGAAGGAGATCGAGAAGGAAAAGACCGGCAATTCGTCCGTTACCGAGGTGGTTTCGGACGTGCCCAACGTGATCTATACCGAGACGGTCGGCATTCCGGTGATCCGGGGGCTGGACGGGCAGGGCCCCAATACGGGCGCGGGCGCCTTCTTCGCCGGCGCGGTGCCGCGCGCGACCATCAATGTCGATGGGCATTACCTGAACAACAACGAATCCTATTTTGGCGCGACATCGGTCTGGGATGTCGATTCGATCGAGGTGTTTCGCGGCCCCCAGACCACGTCGCAGGGCGCAAACGCGATCGCCGGAGCCATCGTCGTCAACACCAAGGACCCGACCTTCACGCGCGAGGGCGCTTATCAGGCCGAGATCGGCAACTACAATTCGAAGCGCGCTTCCTTCATGCTCTCCGGCCCGCTGGTCGAGAACGAACTGGCCGGCCGCATCGCCGTGGACTATTCGGGACGCGACACATTCATCGACTATATCGCCTCCGGATATAATGGCGAAGGGACCGACGTCGATTTCAAGGCGCTGAATGCACGGGGAAAATTGCTGTGGCAGCCGTCCGAAATTCCGGGTTTCGAGGCCAAGCTCACCTATTCGCTCAACAAGACCAACCGGCCCACGCAGGAATCGGCCTATCTGCCGTTCGATGAGCTCAACAGCTATGCAACGACGATGCCGACGTGGGAGCAGGACACCCACACCGGAATCCTCGACATCAGCTATGATTTCGGTAATGGCTACAAGTTCCACAACCAGACGCAATATTCGGACTCATCCGTTCATCGCAAAATGCCGACCGCCGGTAGCGGTGCGGCCGATATCGAGCAGACGAATTTTTCCAACGAAGCGCGTGTGACCTTCGGTGAACAGGACGACGTTCTGAGCGGTGTCGCAGGCGTCTATTATGCGCATGTGAGCACGGACGAAACCCTGGACCTGAGGGGAACCTCCACCTTTGACGACACCAAGGACAATCTTGGGCTTTTCAGCGAACTGACCTGGAAGATGGCCGAACAATGGACGCTGACCGGCGGCCTGCGCTATCAGCAGGACCGCATTCAGCGGGCAGGCATTTCGACCTTCGCGCCGAGCGACCCGGTCGATCTGGACAAGACATTTTCCGCATTGCTGCCGAAACTGTCGCTGACATATGCGGTCACGCCGGAGTGGAATGTCGGCGCTCTGGTCAGCCGCGGCTACAATCCGGGCGGCGTATCGCTGGATTTCGCAGTTCAGGCTCCCGAGACACCGCAATGGCGCAATTTCGAGGATGAATCCATCTGGAACTATGAGCTGTTCACCCGCGCCAGCCTGCTTGAAGACAGGCTCATGCTGAGCGGCAACCTGTTCTACATGGACTTCAAGAACGCCCAGTACAACATCCCTGCGGAGATATCTCCGAACGTCTACTCATCCTACACGATCAATGCGGACAAGGCGCATTCCTATGGCCTGGAAATCGCGGCTGACTATCAGGTTCTCGACAATCTGACCCTGAAGGCCAGCGCGGGGGTTTTGCGCACCAAAATCGATGAAATCACGCTTGACACCCAGACGTCCTACGAAGGCAATGAGTTCGCCCGGTCTCCGGGCTACATGCTGAGCTTCGGCGTCAGCTGGGATGCGACGGAAAAGCTCAACATTTCCGGTCAGGTCCGCCATACGGATGGCTACTATTCCAACGTGGCCAATACGCCGGCCCTTGCAGTCGGCTCCTATACGGTGGCCGATGCGCGGATGAGCTATCAGTTCACCGATGCGTTCCAGGTCTATGGATATGTCAAGAACATCTTCGACGAGCGCGCGCCGACATATATGCAGGAAAATCGTGGGGTAGGCGGCCTTGAGGCCGCCATCACCCCGCCGCGCATGTTCGGCGTCGGCGTCAGGGGCAGCTTCTGACGGTAACACGGATTTGCCCGGCTTTTACCCGACACAGAGGGCGGAACGCGCCCGGGCTTCAGTGATGATCAATCGCGGGAAGGAAGCGCGGCAAGGAAGTCGCGCAGCAGCGCCGTCAGCGCCTCCGGCTGCTCCATGCAGGAAATGTGCCCGGCCCCTTCGATCACCTCGAAGCGGGAGCCGGGAATGAGTTCGGCAAGGCTGCGCACCAGAGGCGGCGGGGTCGAGCCATCCTGATCGCCGACCACGCACAGTGCTCGGACGGCGATGGAGGCTGCCGCTGCGGTGTAATCGGCCTCACGCAGCGCCACGCAGGTCGCGACATAGCCAGCGCCGCTCTGGCGCGAGAGCATGTTGCGGCAGCCGGCAAGCTCACTGGCGCGGCTCTCATGGAAAGCCGGCGTGAACCACACTTTCATGACGGCGTCGGCGACAGCCCCGACCCCATCCTTCTCGACCGTGGCGATGCGCGCGTTCCAGCTTTCCTGCGAGCCGATCTTGTGCGCTGTGCCGCACAGCACCAGACCGCTCACCAGTTCCGGGCGTCGCGCGGCGAGGCCCTGCGCGACCAGACCGCCAACGGAAAGCCCGCACAGCACCACATCCCCGATGCCGAGTTGATCTATCAGGCCTGCGAGATCATCGACATGATCCTCGATCGAGTATGGCGTCGCGCCAAGATCGGAAAGGCCATGGCCTCGCTTGTCGTAAACGAGTGTGGACACCTTTCCGTCGAGGGCTTCGATCACCGCATTCCAGATGCGGAAATCCGTTCCCAGCGAATTGATGAAAACCACATGCCGCGCACTCGCCCCAGGCCGATGAGCAAAATGCAGCGTGACGCCGCCAATATCCGCAAAATTCACCGCATATCTCCCAATGCGACCATGGCTGTTCAGCGCGGTAAAGTCGATAAGAGCGACACCAAGAGCCGATTGACCTGAAGGCCGGCCTCACGCCTTCTCGTATTTCGCGACAGTCTGCTCGATGGCGCCGAAGATCGAGTGACCGTCGCCATCCTGCATTTCCATGCGCACACGGTCGCCGAAATTGAGGAACGGTGTGGCGGCGGCTCCCTTTTCGATGGTTTCCGCCATGCGGATTTCCGTGATGCAGGAATAGCCGACGCCGCCCTCGCCCACCGGCTTGCCGGGACCTCCGTCCAGCCTGTTGGACATGCTTCCCGAGCCGATGATGGAACCGGCGACCAGCGGGCGGGTCCTCGCCGCATGGGCGACGAGTTGCCCAAAATCGAACGTCATGTCGACGCCGGCGTTCGCGCGCCCGAATGGCTGGCCGTTCAGCGACACCAGAAGCGGCAGCTGTAGTTTTCCGCCGTCCCACGCTTCGCCAAGTTCGTCAGGGGTGACGGCGAGCGGCGAAAGCGCCGTGGACGGCCTGGACTGGAAAAGGCCGGAGCCCTTCGTCGGTTCGGCGGGGACGAGGCCGCGCAGCGATACGTCATTGGCCAGCATCACGAGACGGATCACGTCCCGCGCCTGCTCCACCGAAGCGCCCATCTGCACGTCATCGACGATCACCGCAACTTCGCCCTCGAAATCGATGTCCCATGCCTCGTCGGCCACCATGATCGACTCGCGGGGGGCAAGGAAGCTGCCGGAACCGCTCTGACAGATCAGGGGATCGGTCCAGAAGCTGCCAGGCATTTCCACGCCGCGCGCCTTCCGCTCCAGCTCGATATGGTTCACATAGGCGGCGCCGACCACCCGCTGGTAGGCGCGCGGAAGTGGTGACGCGGCTTCGTGCTCATGGAAGCGCATCGAGGGCTGGGCCCCTGTTTCGAGGCCTTCAGCGACGCCGGCAAGCCGTGGCCCGACATGCCTCCAATCGTCCAGCGCGGCCTGAAGCGTTCGCGCGATATGACCCACTTCCGAACAGCGTGTGAGGTCTTTCGATACGACGACCAGACGGCCATCGCGGGTGGAATCCTTCAGTGTCGCCAGCTTCATGCCCGTCTTCTCTCCCTAACCTGATGCCCGAGGCGCCGACAAACTTGCGCTGCGGCGCGCCCCGGCGGTGGATATCGTTCTCTGCAAACTCTCCAGCGCTGCGGCGAACCGGGTCAGGCGGAAGAATAGGGAACGAAGGTGCTCTTCGTTTCATCGATATGCAAGGCATGGGTTACCGGCGGAAAGGCCCGCTGGGGGCATGCGGGCCGGTCGCATATCCTGCACCCTGCCCCGATCGGCGTCCGCGCTTCGGCGTCATCCAGCCTCAGACCCTTGGAGTAGACAAGCGACGGCGCGTGCTGGAGATCGCAGCCAAGGCCGATGGCGAAGGTCTTGTCCGGCGTGCCGTAGCCTCCGACGATATGGTCCACGGTGCGCGCCACCCACAGATAGGTTCGGCCGTCCGGCATTTCGGCAATCTGGGTGACGACGCGCCCGGGCCGGGTGAAAGCCTCGTAGACGTTCCATAGCGGGCATGTGCCCCCTGCCCTTGAAAAATGGAAATCCGTAGCCGACTGCCGCTTGGAGATGTTGCCAGCCCGGTCCACGCGAATGAAGAAGAAGGGCACGCCCCGCGCGCCTGGCCGCTGCAGCGTACTGAGCCGGTGGCACACGGTCTCGAAGCCGACGCCGAATTTCTGGCCGAGCAGGTCGATGTCGTAGCGCAGTTCCTTGGCCGATTGCAGGAACGCGGCATAGGGCAGCACCAGCGCGCCGGCGAAATAGTTGGCCAGGCCGATGCGGGCCAGCGCCCGCGTCCCGGCATTGGAAAAGGACGCTTCCGCCAGTTCCGCATCGATCAGCCCGCCATATTCCAGAAAGGCGAGTTGCGTGGCCAACTGGAACGCCTGCTGGCCGCCGCTCAGCCGTTCGGAAAGCCGCAGCACCAGCGTCTGTGGCTCGAAAGCACGCAGGACACCGGAACCGGCCGCCTGCGAATGGCGAGCCACCCGCACGCCATGCCTCTCGGCGAGGTATGCCTCCAGCGCAGGGGCCATGCGACCCAACGGCAGACCGTGCGCGCTCGCCATGGCCTCCGCAGCCCGGTCGAGCGCGTCGATATGGTTGCGCCTTGCATAGAAGAAGTCGCGTACTTCTTCGAAGGGCGCTGCGATGAGGGGCGAAAGCCGCTGCTCGCCGCCCTGCCCGCCATTGTCCTGCCGGTCGTCGCCCAGCCGCGCGGCCAGAGCCGCCGACTGCTCCAGCGCGCGTTCCAGACGCTTGTGCATGCCGACGATGGCGCGGCCGACCGCCGGCATGCCCGTGGCGATTTCCTTCAGTTCGGCGCTCGAAATTTCCTCGCCGATGCCGGGATCGAACAGCACCTCGCGCAGTTCGCCCACCAGCCGGGCCTCATCGTCGCCGGAGAACAGTTGCACGTCGACCCCGAAGGCGGCGTTGAGCTTCAAAAGCACCGCCACGGTCAGCGGGCGTTGGTTGTTCTCGATCTGGTTGAGATAGCTCAACGAAATGCCGATGACGTCGGCCAGCGCCTGCTGGGTGAGTTGGCGCTCTTCCCTCAGCCGCTTCAATCGCACGCCCATAAACAGCTTTTTCACCGCGTCGCCCTCGTCTTATACGCTTCGCAAACTTTGCAAATTTTCTGATCCTGCTTTGCAAATCTCTGCTTTTTCAGTGATTTACGCCTCTCAACATATGCGGATATTGCGGATTAGCAAAGAGGATCTGGGTTGGAGGAGCGCATATCGGAAATGCCGAAGGAACTATCCCAGCAAAGCGATGCGCGCTTCAGCGAACCGGTTCCGCCGGCGCTGACCAATGATTGCGGCACGCTCTATGGCGTCAATGCGCTGCGTCTCATGGGCAAGGCAGCCTTCCTGTGCGCGGCCCGCCACGCGCGCTGCGACGTGGTGATGGCGAAGGCCGACGGCATCGAATTCCATCGCCCGGTCAGACTCGGTGAGATCATCGGCGTCAGCGCCCGCGTCGTCTTTCGCGGGCGTTCCTCCATGACCGTTCTGGTTAACGCCTTCACCGAAGATCCCGGTGAAAAAGACCCCGCCATCAGCGGTCGTTTCATGATGGTGGCCGTCAATGGTGACGGCCGGCCCACACCCATTTCCATTTCCGACCATTGCAACGCAAAGGATGTGCATTCGTGAAGTCGCATAAGGTCCGCACCTATAAATCCGCCGAGGAACTGGCCCGCGAGGACCAGCTTGCCTGGAAGATCGCCTCGATCGCCGCCGACGATGTTCCCCTTGACGCCGATGTGATCGACATGATCGGTAACCGCATCATCGACAACGCGGCCGTCGCCGCCGCCTCGCTGGCGCGCCGTCCGGTCGCCAGCGCCCGCGCGCAGGCTGCGGCGCATCCCTTCCCACACGGCGCGACCGTGTTCGGCCTTTCCACCGCAAGGCGCGCATCGCCGGAATGGGCGGCATGGGCGAACGGCGTCGCCGTGCGCGAGCTGGATTTCCACGACACCTTCCTTGCCGCAGATTATTCGCATCCCGGCGACAACATCCCGCCGATCCTCGCCGTGGCCCAGCATTGCGGCCTGTCCGGCGCGGCGCTCGCCAAGGGTATCGCCACCGGCTACGAGGTGCAGGTCAATCTCGTGAAGGGCGTCTGCCTGCACGAGCACAAGATCGACCACATCGCCCATCTCGGCCCCTCGGCCGCTGCGGGCGTCGGCGCCGCGCTCCGCCTTTCGCCAGAGGTGATCTATCAGGCCGTGCAGCAGGCGCTTCATGTGACGACCACCACCCGCCAGTCGCGCAAGGGCGAGATTTCGAGCTGGAAGGCCTATGCGCCGGCCTTCGCGGGAAAGATGGCGGTCGAGGCGATAGACCGCGTGATGCGCGGCGAAGGGGCCCCCTCCCCCGCATGGGAAGGCGAGGACGGCTTTATTGCTTACCTGCTGTCCGGCCCCAAGGCCGAATATGTCGTGCCGCTGCCCGAAAAAGGCGAGGCCAAACGCGCCATCATGGATACCTACACCAAGGAACATTCGGCCGAGTATCAGAGCCAGGCGCTGATCGACCTTGCCCGCCGCATGGGGCCGAAGGTTGGCGACCTGTCCAGGGTGAAGGACATCGTCATCCACACCAGCCATCACACCCATTATGTGATCGGCACCGGCGCCAACGACCCGCAGAAGATGGACCCGAAGGCCAGCCGCGAAACGCTCGACCATTCGATCATGTACATATTCGCCGTGGCGCTGGAGGACGGCGGCTGGCACCACGAGCGCTCCTATGCGCCCGGGCGGGCCAGCCGGCCCGGGACGGTGGCGCTGTGGCGCAAAATCTCCACGGTCGAGGATCCGGAGTGGACGCGCCGCTACCACAGCCATGATCCGAAGGAAAAGGCGTTCGGCGGCCGCGTCGTCGTCACGCTTCAGGATGGTGCTGTGATCGAGGACGAACTGGCGATCGCCGATGCGCATCCGCTGGGTAGCCGTCCCTTCAGCCGCCCGGACTACGTCAACAAGTTCCGTACGCTGGCGGAAGGCGTCGTGGCGAAGGCCGAGCAGGACCGCTTCATCGCCACGGTCGAGCGCCTGATGGAGTTGAAGCCGGAGGAACTGGCCGGCCTCACCTTCACCGTCGATGAAGACAAGCTCGGCCCGGTTGCCGCCACCGGCATTTTCGACTGGAAGCGATAGAGGAGGATGTCATGACAGCATTGAAGCCGAAGAAGTCCGTTGCCCTGTCCGGCGTCATCGCCGGCAATACGGCTCTCTGTACGGTCGGGCGCAGCGGCAACGACCTTCACTATCGCGGCTATGACATTCTCGACGTTGCCGAGACTTGCGAGTTCGAGGAGATCGCCCATCTCCTCGTCCACGGGGCGCTGCCGACGCAGAGCGAGCTTGCCGCTTACAAGGTCAGGCTAAGGGCGCTGCGCGGTCTTCCCGACACGGTCAAGCGCACGCTGGAGCTGCTGCCGGCGGCCACGCATCCGATGGACGTGATGCGCTCCGGCGTCTCGGCGCTCGGCTGCGTGCTGCCGGAGGCAGCCGACCACAATCTGTCCGGCGCGCGCGACATCGCCGACCGGTTGATGGCCTCGCTCGGCTCCATGCTGCTCTACTGGCATCACTACGCTCATAACGGACGGCGCATCGAGGTCGAGACCGACGACGATTCCATCGGCGGTCACTTCCTGCATCTGCTTCATGGCAAGGCTCCGAAAGCCTCGTATGTGAAGGCGATGCACATCTCGCTGATCCTCTATGCGGAGCACGAGTTCAACGCCTCGACCTTCACCGGCCGCATGATCGCCGGCACCGGCTCGGACGTCTATTCGGCCATCACCGGGGCGATCGGCGCGCTGCGCGGGCCGAAACATGGCGGGGCGAACGAGGTCGCCTTCGAGATCCAGAAGCGCTACGCAAACCCGGACGAGGCGGAAGCCGATATACGCCGCCGCGTCGCAGCGAAGGAGGTCGTGATCGGCTTCGGCCACCCGGTCTATACGGTGAGCGATCCGCGCAACAAGGTGATCCGGACCGTGGCGCGCCAGCTTTCGGTCGAGACCGGATCGACGAAGATGTTCGATATTGCCGAGCGCATCGAGCGGACCATGGCGGATGCAAAGTCGATGTTCCCGAACCTCGACTGGTTCAGCGCGGTTTCCTATCACATGATGGGCGTGCCGACGGCGATGTTCACGCCGCTCTTCGTCATTTCGCGCACCAGCGGCTGGGCGGCGCATATCATCGAACAGCGACAGGACAACAAGATCATCCGCCCGTCGGCGAACTATGTCGGGCCGGACAATCTGGAATTCGTGCCTGTCGAGCGCCGCGGGCGTGCGGTCGAAAACTTCAAGGCAGCCTGAGGACAAGCATGCCCTATCTCATATCATCCGACCTTCCGCAGACGCCCGCCGGCGTGCGCTTCCGGGCGCTGGTTGAGCGCGGCGGCATCGCAAGGCTGCCGGGCGCGCATAACGGCATGGCCGCGCTGCAAGCCCGGGCTGCCGGCTTCGAGGGGCTTTACCTTTCGGGCGCGGCCATGACCGCCTCGATGGGCATTCCCGATCTCGGCGTCATCACCGTGGACGAGGTGGCGTTCTTCATCCGCCAGATCGCCCGCGCGTCCGGTCTGCCGCTGCTGGTCGATGGCGACACCGGCTATGGCGAGGCGCTCAACGTCATGCATATGGTGCGCACCTTCGAGGATGCGGGCGCAGGGGCGGTGCATCTGGAAGACCAGCTTCTGCCCAAGAAATGCGGCCATCTGAACGACAAGAAGCTGGCGAACGCCAACGACATGGCGGTCAAGGTCGCCGCTGCGGCGAAGGCCCGCCGCCACCTCTACCTCGTCGCCCGCACCGATGCGGCGGCCAGCGAGGGCATCGACGGGGCCGTTGCGCGGGCGAAGCTCTATATGGAAGCGGGCGCGGACGCGATCTTCCCCGAGGCGCTGACCTCGGCGGAAATGTTCCGTGAGTTCGCCGCCCGCATGCCGGGCACGCCGCTTCTGGCCAACATGACCGAGTTCGGCCGCACACCGTTCTTCACCGCCGACGAGTTCGAGGCGATGGGATACAGGATGGTGATCTGGCCGGTATCGTCTCTGCGCGTCGCCAACAAGGCGCAGGAAAAGCTCTACGCAACCCTGAAGCGTGATGGCTCCACGCAGGCGATGGTGCCCGAAATGCAGACGAGGACTGAGCTT
Source organism: Aquamicrobium ahrensii (assembly GCF_040545755.1). Lineage (NCBI taxonomy): Bacteria > Pseudomonadati > Pseudomonadota > Alphaproteobacteria > Hyphomicrobiales > Phyllobacteriaceae > Aquamicrobium > Aquamicrobium ahrensii. The sequence goes on along the minus strand of NZ_JBEPMN010000021.1, from coordinate 14,110 downwards.
TACGACACGATCGGGCTTGCCGCCTATGAGGCGCTCGACGCCTCGATCGTGGCGACCGTGGTGCCGGAGCCGGCGGCTTGACGCTACGGCAGGAAGGCATGAGCCAGCTCATGCCCTCTCGCGGGAAACTGGCGGAGGAGAGTGGGAGTCGAACCCACCTGGGACAGTCTCGCGGCCCCACCCGGATTTGAAGTCCGGACGCCCCACCGGGGACGATTCTCTTCCGTGGCCTTCGCCGTCATGGTCTTCACGGGTGCGCGCGCCGAACAGGTCGAGCCTGTGCGGATTGAGCCGACGCAGGTCCCCGCGCCTGATCGTCACGCCATGACGGTCCAGGAACTCCAGTATTTCAATAGAGACCTTGCGGCCGTTGTCCAGACGATCGCGCAGGTCGGCGGCGGTGAACTCGCCTTTGGGTCGGGTCGAGGCGACATCGCGCAGGATATGGACGATATCGGCAAGCACGGGGCGCGCGAAGAAGCTGTCATGGGCAACCTCATGCACCAGCCCCATGCGGCTCGCTTTCTTGAGCAGGCCACGCATTTTCTGCTCGGCAAGGCCGGCCATGGCCGCGAAATCACGGGTGCGCGGCGGGCGGTACCGTTCTTCTCCGACAAGGTGAGGCCAGACGCTGTTCCACACCGGCTCGTCCTCTGCGGCGAAGCGCACCACATGATCAGGCAGCCGCACCCAGGCCCCGTCGAGCGACGCTTCCCCCTGTTTTTGAAGGCCTTGCAGGATCAGCCGGAAAACGGGCGCGGGCGGGCGGATTTCGCCCATTATTCGCAATCGCTCCAGCCCGATGCCTGGCTGATCCGGGTTTTCGGCATGATAGTCGTGCAGGTCGGCCAGAATTCGCTGGCGCAGCCGTAGCCAGCGGGCTGGCGTCATGGCGATCGTTCCCGTCTCGGGAGGGATGCGGATGACATCTTCGCAAAGCCGCGCCATCTCCTCCTCGCCAAGCGCGCGGTCCCTCGTAAACCGGTCGAGATCGACCAGAAAGGGCGGCGCGTCGAGAAGCGCTGAAAGCGCCGCGGCCGCATCGGTTCTTGCCAGCGCCGCCAGTTGCGCCCGGCGCTCGGGCGAGCGCCGTCTGCGTGCGGGGGCCCGCAGGTCGAGAAACCGACCGCCGCCAATCGTTCGCCGGGCCGAGGTGTCGCGGATCACGAAACGGTCACCGACCGCCGCCGCGATCGGCCGTTCCAGAACAAGCTGGACGGTGGCCCCCTGCCCCGGCGGTATCGGCTGGTCGCTCAGGAGAACGATGCGCGCCGGCACTTCGCTTGCGGCATGATGCAGGTGCACGGGAAACCATTGTCCGATGGGCTGCTGCTCGCTTGCCAGAATGTCGAGTTCCGCGTCGATACGCGCGGTGGGGGCATGAAGATGCGGATCGACCACCATGTCGCCGCGCGAGATGGCGTCGCGCCCGATCCCCTCACCCGCAAGGTTCAGCGCGCAGCGATCACCGGCGCGACCACGTTCGGCTTTCTCGTTCTGAGCATGAATGGAGCGCACCCGGGCCGTCAACCCGCCGGGGCTGACGGTCACGGCGTCGCCAATGCCGATCTGCCCGGACAGCACGGTGCCGGTCACAACCGTGCCTGCGCCCGAAAGGATGAAGGAGCGGTCCACGGACAGCCGGAAGCGGCCGGACGCGTTGCGCTGTCCGATCTCCTGCGCGGCCTGCATCAATCTTCGTTCGAGGTCGGAAACGCCCTGCCCCGTCAGGCTGGACACCGCCAGCACCTCTGCTCCTTCGAGTCTGGTTCCGGCCAGAAGCGCCTCGATCTCGATCTCGACCGCCAGCAGGCGCTCGTCGTCGGCAAGGTCGGCCTTGGTGATGACGACCAGCCCGCGCCGGACGCCGAGCAATTGCAGGATCGCCAGATGTTCACGTGTTTGGGGCATGACGCCATCATCGGCTGCAACCACGAGCAGGGCGAAATCGATCCCCCCCGCCCCGGCCAACATGGTGTGAATGAAGCGCTCATGGCCGGGAACGTCGATGAACCCGATGCGCTCGCCATTGGTGAAGGTGCGGTAGGCGAAGCCAAGCTCGATGGAGATGCCGCGGGCCTTCTCCTCTTTCAGGCGGTCGGTCTCTATTCCGGTCAGGGCGCGAACCAGCGCGCTCTTGCCATGATCGATATGACCGGCCATGCCGACGATCATGGCCCGGCCTCCAGGCCTTCATATAAGCCCGGCATCGGAAAGCCCGTCGAGATTGGCGATGAAAGCCGCCTCGTCCTCCAGGCAGCGCAGGTCGAGTACGAGCGCATTGTCGGCGATGCGGCCGATCACCGGGACAGGCAGGCGGCGCAGGGCCGACGCCAGCCGTTCCAGCGTGGTTCCGCTGCCGTCCGTGGCATGGAGCGCCAGCCCGGCGGAAGCCAGCATGTCGAGCGGCAATGCGCCGGAGCCGATCTGGCTGGCGCAGTCGGCGGCTGACACCCTGTACGCCGGTCCGAGCGCCGTCGCGACGGCCGGCTGAAGCCGACGGGCGAGAGCCGCGATTTCGTCGCGGCTGCGGGTCAGCAGGCGCAAGGCCGGCAGCCGCTCCGCCAGTCGGTCGGGGTCGCGGTAGAGGCGGAGCGTGGCTTCAAGGGCGGCCATGCGCAGCTTGTCGACGCGCAGCGCCCGCTTCATCGGGTTACGGTTGATGGCGGCGATCAGGTCCCTGCGCCCGACGATGAAGCCGGCCTGCGGTCCGCCCAGCAGCTTGTCACCGGAGAAGGTGACCAGATCGCAGCCTTCGGCCACCGCCTCCCGCACCGTGGGTTCGCGCCTTATGCCCCAGCGTGCGAGATCGACCAGCGTGCCGGAGCCGAGATCGTTGACCAGCGGCGTCCCGGCTGCGCGCGCCAGCTTCGCCAGAGTGGTGGCCGCAACCGCGCTGGTGAAACCCTCGATGCGATAGTTGGAGGTATGCACTTTGAGCAGGAGCGCCACCCCCTCCCCTTCCAGCGCTGCGCGATAGTCCTTCTCGTGGGTGCGGTTGGTGGTTCCGACCTCGATCAGGCGCGCGCCGGCCTGCGCCATGATGTCGGGCATGCGGAAGGCGCCGCCGATCTCGACCAGTTCGCCGCGCGACACGACCACGCCGCCACCATGTCCGGCCAGCGTATTGAGGGTGAGCAGAACCGCCGCGGCGTTGTTGTTGACCACAGTCGCATCTTCCGCGCCGGTCAGGTCGCAGATCAGCGCCCGCAGATGGTCGTCACGCTCGCCGCGCCTGCCGGCGTCGAGATCATATTCCAGCGCCACTGGCGCGCGCATCGCCGCAACAGCCGCTTCGACGGCGGCGTCGGCCAGCAGGGCGCGGCCGAGATTGGTGTGAAGCACCGTGCCCGTGAGATTGAAGACCGGCCCAAGCGAACTGCGCCAACCGGCTTCGAGTTCGCCGAGGGCAAGCGCGCCGAGCGCTTCGGGGTCGCGCAGCCTGCTTCCCTGTCGGGCGGCGGCGCGTTCCTCTTCCAGCAGATCGCGGATCCGGGCGATCGTCTCGCCGTGGCCGAAGCGTTCCGCCGCCGCCTGCCCGGCCGAGCTTCGTAACACGGTATCGACGGAGGGTATGGCGCGGAAGCTCTCGTTCATGGTGACCGCCTAATATCCCAGCAGGAACGGGTTGAACGCGCCACGGCGGAAACTGGTTTCGCGCATCAGAAGATCGAGGCCGAGACTGCCGACATCGTCGGCGAAGGGATCGAGCGAGGAATCCTTTTGCTGATTGAATATCTTCACGTAGCAGCCGCATTCGTCGCAGGTTTCGGCCTTGATGGTGCCGGGCCCGTCCTCGATCTCCTGATAGCGGATGCCCTTGGTGGATGAGCAGATCGCGCATTTGATGCGGACATGATGCCATAGCGTGCCGCACAGGGCGCACGAGCAGAAGCGGCTGCCGCTGGCATGCGGCCAGCCGACGATGAGAGAGGACACCGGCGGGCCGCCGCAGGCGGGGCACGCGCCATCGCCCACCGGTTGCAACCGCCGTTCCGGCAGACGAGACGCGGCGCGGGCGAAATGGAGCTGCAAGGCGGCGGCGACATAGGCGAATTCCGCCATGGCCCCGACAGGAACGCTGTCGGCCATCAGATCCGCGACCATGGCGTCAAGGGAGGCCTCATCCGCCTTCCTGACGGCGGACAGGGCATTTTGCGCGGCCGGCGGCTTCGCCACCTCTTCTAGCGCGCCGAACAGCCGGTCAGTCAGGGAACGGAATTCAGCATCGGGTTTGAAGGCGTTCCTGTCGAGCGGCGGCATGGCGTGGTCCAGCGCCAGCCCCAACCTTGCCTCGTCGGTCGCGTCGGTCTCGGGCAATTGCCCCGTCAATGCCTGCTGGGCCTCGGCGATGCCGGCCAGAAAGCCGAAATAGGGGCCGATGCCGTCGGAACCGGAGAGCTGGTGAAACCGTCGCGCGCGGCGTTCGAAAAGGCGCTCGGGGTCCGGTACGCGGGCAAAAGGGGGCGTCCTGACCTCGCCAATCGCCGTCATGTCTCCCGAAACGGGAACCTTGCGGGGCATGCAATCCTCCACGAGCCGCACCGGCTACGCGGCATTCTAGAGCATAGGGCCGAAAAGTGTACGCGGTTTTTCGGATTATTCCGACGCTCGATCAAAGTGTTAGAGCGTCTCTTGTGCGTCCGGAAAGACGCACGACGCTCCAGCCTGTTTTTGGGCCAACGATCCGCCCGTTTGTCACGCCGCCGTTGTGAGGGCGGCGGCGTCCGAAGTCATCCCTCCTTTTTCGCCGAGGGTTTTTCGCCATCACGTTTGCCATAAGCGGCGAGCGCCCGCAGCCATTTGCGATGGTGACGCCAGGCCCAGCCGCCGCTGACATTGCCGCGCGTCATGGCCCGCAGGGTGTCCGCGACCCAGAACGCGGCATAAACGTGAATGATCCACACGCAGATGATGGCGATGGCCGCCATAGAGTGGACCAGCACGGCGACGCGCGCCTGCGGAATGGTGAGATAGGCCGCGAAATAGCGCTCCCAGATCATCAGACCCGTGGCGATCAGGATGACGATCAGTATCGACATCGCCCAGAACACGAATTTCTGACCGGCATTGTATTTGCCGACCTCGGGCAGTTTTTCCTCGTCGCCTTTCAGCACGTCGCCGATCTGCGCGGCCCATTGCGCGTCCTCGCGGCGTGGCAGGTTCAGGCGGAAGAAACGGATGAACAGGCCGGTGAAGGAGACGAACAGGACGACGCCGATCCATGGGTGGATTGCGCGCGTCCATTGCCCGCCGCCAAACAGGGCGGTCAACCAGTAAAGCGAGGGGTGGAAAAGCGCCATGCCCGACAGGGCCAGCAGGATCAGGCTGATGGCCGTGATCCAGTGGTTGACGCGCGCCCATCTGGTATAGCGGTCGACAACGACCTCGCGTCCGATATAGAGGCGGTCGCCGTGATCCAGATCTGCCTTGCTGGCCGGGGAAGCGCGATGGCCACGGAGAGTGCTGTCGGTCATGAGAGCGGCTCCTTACCCGGATCAAGCGGTTCCGCGCCGGGGGCGTTCTGGGCCAGCCGGCGAGCCTGCTCGTCATCCTCGACCGTAACCCGGTTGCGCCCGGAAACGGCCATATGCAGCGCGCCGGCGACGGCGGCGAAGCCCATGACGGCGAAGCCGGCATATCTGGTGACGCCCTTCCACGCCTCCACCAGTGGCGAGATGTGCGGATTGTCCGGCAGGCCGGCATAGATCGACGGCTTGTCGGCATGGTGCAGCACATACATGACATGGGTGCCGCCGACGCCCTCCGGATCGTAGAGACCGGCATTGTCGTAGCCGCGCGACTTCAGGTCCTCGATGCGATCGGCCGCATGCGCCTTCATTTCCTCCTTGGTGCCGAAGACGATGGCCTTGGTCGGACAGGCCTTGGCGCAGGCCGGCCCCTGCCCCACCGCGACGCGGTCGGAGCACAGCGTGCATTTGTAGGCGCGGTTGTCGACCTTGGAGATGCGCGGAATGTCGAAGGGACAGCCCTTCACGCAATAGCCGCAGCCGATGCAGTTCTCATGGATGAAATCCACGATGCCGTTGGAATACTGCACGATCGCGCCAGGCGCCGGACAGGCCTTGAGGCAGCCCGGATCGGCGCAATGCATGCAGCCGTCCTTGCGGATCAGCCATTCGAGATTCTCGGTCTCCGGATTCACCCATTCGGTGAAACGCATAAGCGTGAAGGTGTCCGGCGTCAGGTCATGCGGATTGTCGTAGACGCCGGTGTTGAACCCCACCTCCTCATGCAGGTCGTTCCATTCGAGGCAGGCCGACTGGCAGGCCTTGCAGCCGATGCATTTCGAAACATCGATGAGCTTGGCGACCGGTTCGAGCTGGCGCGCCGGTTCCGGAACGGTGGAGGCGGAGCGCCTTATGTAATCCTGCGGCCCCATCCGCATTTCGACTTCCGGAGAGACGGGCGGATTGACGTTAATTGTCATGGCATCATCCTCCCTATGTCGTCGCCGGTCCGTCGGACGGCTCGATATTGACCAGGAACGCCTTGAACTCCGGCGTTTCGATGTTCGCGTCGCCCACAAAAGGTGTCAGCGAATTCGGCCCGAAGCCCTTCTGCGCCTTGCCGGTGAAACCCCAGTGCAGCGGAATGCCGACGATATGCACCGGCTTCCCGTCGCAGATCAGCGGCTGGATGCGCTTGGTCACCACCGCCTTGGCGAAGACCGAGCCGCGCTTGTTCCACACACGGCACCAGCCGCCCTTGGCGATGCCCCTCTCGGCCGCAAGCTCCTCCGAGATTTCCACGAAGAATTCCGGCTGGAGCACGGAATTCACCCAGACATGCTTGGTCCAGTAATGGAAGTGCTCGGTCAGCCGGTAGGAGGTCGCCGCATAGGGGAACTCCTCGGCGTCGCCAAAGGTTTCGGTGTCGCTGGCGAAGACCCGGGCGACCGGATTGCCGCGCACCGCAGGCGCGACGACATTGACCACCGGCGACTCGAAAGGCTCGTAATGCGCCGGGAAAGGCCCGTCGCGCATCATGCCGCGGCAAAACAGTCGTGACTGCCCTTCCGGGTTCATTATGAACGGTCCCACATCGCGCGGGTTGGAGGTGGGTGGAATGTCGGGCACGTCATACCCGCTCCACTTCTCCCCATCCCATTCGATGAGCTTGCGTGTCGGATCCCAGGCTTTGCCGTCGAGATCGGCTGAGGCGCGATTGTAGAGGATGCGCCTGTTGGCCGGCCACGAGAAGGCCCAGTTGGAATAGGCCCCGGTGTCGTCGGGATCGTTATTGTCCCGCCGCGCCATCATGTTGCCCGCCTCGGTGAAGCAGCCGGAATAAATCCAGCAACCGCTGGCCGTGGAACCGTCGTCGCGCAGTGCGGCGAAGCCCGGAACCTGCTTTCCGGCTTCCAGCGTCACCTTGGTCGGATCGTTGGGATCCACCAGATCGGTGATGGCGTAACCGTTCATCTCCTTCGCCAGTTCGGCCGGGTGCGGATTGCCCGGGTCCTCATAAGGCCAGTGGAGATTGAACATGGCGTCCGGGAACGGGCCGCCCTCCTCCTCGTAGAGCTTCTTCAGCTTCAGCCATAGCTGCGCCATGATCCAGGTGTCGTGCTTCGCCTGCCCCGGCGGGTTCTGCGCCGGCCAGTGCCATTGCAGCCAGCGGCCGGAATTGACCAGCGCGCCCTCATCCTCGGCAAAGCAGGTGGAGGGAAGCTGGTAGACCGTCGTCTGGATCGAAGCCGTGTCGACATCGTTGTGCACGCCATGGTTTTCCCAGAAGCGGGCGGTTTCGGTTTCCAGCGGATCGATGACGACCAGATAGTCGAGCTTCGACAGGGAGCGGGTGATCTTGCCCCGATCGGGGAAGGCCAGCAGCGGGTTGAAGCCCTGGCAGAAGTAGCCATGCATCTGCCCCTGATCCATCATCTCGAAGGCCCGCAGCACGTCATAGGCCGGCAGATCGAGCTTTGGCAGATAGTGATAGGCGAAGTCGTTCTGCGGCGTGGCGGCGTCGCCCCACATCGCCTTCTGGAAGGAAACGAAGAACTTCGAGTAATTCTGCCAGTAACTTATCTGGTTGGGCCGCAACGGCTTGAAGCCGCGCGAGCTGATATAGGTGGCGTAATCAACCTCCTTCTCGGTGGGGATGTTGAGATAGCCGGGGATCAGATTCGACATCAGGCCGATGTCGGTGAGCCCCTGGATATTGGAGTGGCCGCGCAACGCATTCATGCCGCCGCCACGCACGCCGATATTGCCCAGTATGAGCTGGAGCATCGCCATGCCGCGGATGTTCTGCGAACCCTTGGAATGCTGCGTCCAGCCCAGCGCATACATCGACGTCATCGTCTTCGTGGGCGTCGAGCACTCCGCGATCATCTCGCACACTTTGAGGAATTTTTCCTTCGGTGTGCCGCAGATGCGCTCGACCATCTCTGGCGTGTAGATCGAGACGTGTTCCTTCAGAAGGTTCCATACGCAGCGCGGGTTCTGCAGCGTCTCGTCGACGACCGCATAGCCGTCATCGCCGATCACATAGTCCCAGGTCTGCCGGTCGTAGTCGCGCTTTTCGGGGTCGTAGCCGGTGAACAGCCCGTCCTGATAGGCGAAGCCGTCCTTGACGATATAGGCGGCGTTGGTGAAGGCGCGCACATAGTCCCACTGCACCTTGTCGTTGCCGATGCAGTAGTTGATGACGCCGAGCAGGAAGGCGATGTCGGAGCCCTGCCGGATCGGCGCGTAATAGTCCGACACCGAGGCCGAGCGCGTGTAGCGCGGATCGACGACGATCAGCTTCGCGCCACGATTGGCTTTCGCCTCCGTCACCCATTTGAAGCCGCAAGGATGTGCTTCGGCGGCGTTGCCGCCCATGATGATAACCAGATCCGTGTTACGGATATCCGTCCACGAATTCGTCATTGCGCCACGACCAAAAGTTGGGCCCAGACTGGACACCGTGGGGCCGTGTCAGACCCTCGCCTGATTGTCGAAGGCGACGATGCCCGTCGAGCGCACCGCCTTGTAGGTCAGGAATGCGGTCTCGTTGGTCGTCGCCGAGGCGGCGAGGAAGCCGGTGGTCGTCCAGCGGTTGACTGGAACGCCGTCCTTGTTGCGCTCTATGAAGTTGGCGTCGCGGTCCTTCTTCATGTCGCGCGCAATGGCGTCGAGGGCTTCGTCCCACGAGATTTCCTCGAAACGGTCGGAGCCGGGCCGGCGCACCTTCGGCGTGGTCAGGCGCGTATCAGCCTTGATGAAATCGAGCAGCGCGGCGCCTTTGGGGCACAGCGTGCCGCGATTGGTGGGATGGTCGACGTCGCCTTCCAGGTGCATGGCCTCCGCCGTGCCCTGCGCCAGGTCGCCTCTGGAGTAGATGATGACGCCGCAGGCGACTGAACAGTACGGGCAGGTGTTGCGCGTTTCGGTGGTGCCGGCGAGTTTGTAGGGCCTCAGCCCCTCGACGAATGCGGCCTCAGCTTCCCCGAAGCCGAACGCGCCCAGCGTCGTCAAAGCGACGCCGGCCCCGGCCCCTTTCAGGAAATTACGCCGCGAGATTTCCATATTCATGGGGACCTCCTGTATGGCGAACCGATCATATCCCGACCGACCATGCGAGGATGCTAACCCCGCTTCGATAGTCTGTCAAAGTACAGAAACTTGACAATACAAGTCATATTTCATCGAAAACTCTTCTGATCTATCATCCGGCCTCTACAACTATTGCCGTTCCATGACCGGACAAGGGAGTCTTACATGAATATTCCTGTCGAAAAACCGAGGCTGACAAGTCTTGCCCATGGCGGCGGCTGCGGCTGCAAGCTCGCTCCCGCCGTCCTGCAGGACCTGCTGAGTGAGATGCCCCAGGCCGGCCCCTATGCGCCCCTGCTCGTCGGCACGGACACGGCGGACGACGCGGCGGTATGGGATCTCGATGGTAAAACCTCCGTGATCGCCACCACGGATTTCTTCATGCCCATGGTGGATGACCCTGCCACGTTCGGGCGGATCGCCGCCGCCAACGCCATTTCGGACGTCTACGCCATGGGCGGCACGCCGATCTTCGCGCTGGCCATCGTCGGCATGCCGATCGACAAGATGGATCCCGCGGACATTCGCCAGATACTTGCCGGCGGCGCGTCCATCTGCGCCGAGGCGGGCATTCCGGTCGCCGGTGGCCATTCCATCGATTGCCCGGAGCCGGTCTATGGCCTCGCCGTGATCGGCACCTGTCCGACCGCTCAGCTGCGCCGCAACTCCGCCGCCCTGCCCGGCGACAGCCTGATCCTGACCAAGGGCATCGGCATCGGCATTTATTCCGCCGCCATAAAAAAGCAGGCTTTGCCGCTGGAGGCTTACCAGGAGATGGTTGCATCGGCCACCCTGCTCAACCGGATCGGCGCCGACCTCGGCAAGGAGGAGAGCGTGCACGCCATGACTGATGTGACCGGTTTCGGCATTCTCGGCCATGGGCTCGAAATGGCGAGGGGGGCCGGCATCTCCATCCGGCTGGATGGGCCCGCCCTGCCCTTCCTTGGCCATGCCGAGGCGCTGGCCGAACAGGGTTTCGTGACCGGCGCATCGCATCGCAATTGGAAAAGCTACGGCCACCAGGTCGAATTGCCGTCGACCCTGCCCGATTGGCGACGGCATCTGCTGACCGATCCGCAAACTTCCGGCGGGCTACTTATCGCGGTCGAATCATCGGCGGCTTCGGATCTTGCAGAGCGTATACGGACGGCGGGTTATTCCCGTACCGCCATAATCGGCAAGGTGGAGCGCGGGCCGGCGCGGATTATCGTCGAGCCATAGCAACGAAATCGTCGTCACGGTGTTTGTTCTCGAAGCAGAAAGATGGAGGTTGGCATGAAACGCATACTTCATGGAATGTCGCTGGCCGGCATTATCGCTCTGACCGCTTCGCTGGCTTTCGCGCAACAGTCCGCGGAAGACCCGGAAGCCGACGCGCCCGCGGCAACCTCGCGCGGCGACTGCGTCGACCTGTCATCCGGTCCCCGGCAGGGTTCGACGCAAGATCTGGATGAGGCACTTGCGCCAGATGATGCTGCCGGTTCGGAGCGGCAAGGCGAGCTGGCTGAAGACGCTGCTTCCGGCACCGCGCCGGAGGATGCAGGCTCCAGCGGCTGGACCGGAGGAACCGGCGGTTCCGATATAGGCACCAGCCAGAGCGATGTGGTGGAAAGTTCGCCGCAGCAGGACCATCCAGCCGTCGCGGCGGGACTTGACCCGATCAGCGGTGAAACCGCCGTGACAGGCCCCCAGGCGCCTGCGGCAGTTGTTGAAGAGAGTGCCGCGTCCGATTGTTGATGTTACGCATCTTCGTTCAGCGACTGCTTCTGAATCCGCGTGTCCGATTGCTTGCCGATTCTCTTGCAGGTGAAGAGGGGAGGTGGGATCAACCGCCACTTCTGCACTTCAGTCGGGAGATTCTGTGCAAAGTCCAATGCAGAGTCGACCGTTTTGCGAATGTCGCGACGCCAGAATCAAGCCGTTGTCTGCTGACAAAATTCGCAATTAGTTGATGAGTATCAATGGGTTGATTCGTATATTGCGAATCGGGAGTTCCGCTCGTCGCTTTTCCCAGCCCATCCCTTGTTGACTTAATATTTCTTGCCGCAAGGTCCGAATCGGGCATAATCACGGTTGTTTGGAGAAACGCCTCCAAAAATCGTTATTAGGAAATGCAGCCCGAATGAACGTGAGTTCGCCCAAACCTATCAGAGATCCGTTGCATTTCGAGAAGCACATTCTCGAGCAGGGCGACCAGATTTCACAGAAGCTGCATTTGCTCAGCCTGCAACGGTTTCCGCCGCTTGCCAGAAAGGACCTGCGTTCTTTCAGCCTGGCTGAGGTTGCAACCTATCTCGGCGTATCGCAGAGCCATCTCAAGAAGCTGCATCTGGAAGGCAAGGGGCCAGTGCCGGAAACCTCGTCTTCCGGGCGACGCTCCTACACGGCGCAGCAGATGCTGGAACTGCGCCAGTATCTCGACCAGTACGGGCGCTCGGAAACGCGCATGTACGTGCCGCAACGCCGGCCCGGTGAAAAACTGCAGGTGGTCGCAGTCGTCAATTTCAAGGGTGGTTCCGGCAAGACCACCACCGCCGCGCATCTGGCGCAATATCTGGCGCTGACCGGTCATCGTGTGCTTGCGATCGATCTCGATCCGCAGGCGTCGCTCTCGTCGCTGCATGGATTCCAGCCTGAACTGGACCGGATCAAGTCGCTTTACGACGCAATCCGTTATGACGATGAAAAAGTCCCGCTTTCGGACATCATCCATCCCACGAATTTTCCTGGCCTGGACATCGTGCCGGCAAATCTCGAATTGCAGGAATTCGAGTATGACACGCCGCTGGCGATGGCGGATCGCAGCTCCAATGCCGGCAAGGCCTTCTTCACGCGCATCACCGCCGCGATCGAGGAGGTGGAAAGCCGCTACGATGTGGTCATCGTGGACTGCCCGCCGCAGCTTGGATATCTGACGATCGCGGCGCTGACCGCGGCGACCTCCGTGCTTATCACCATCCATCCCCAGATGCTCGACGTGATGTCGATGGGCCAGTTCCTGCTCATGCTCGGCAACATATTGGAGCCGATCCGAAGCGCCGGCGCCGAGGTCAATCTGGAATGGTATCGCTATCTGATCACCCGATATGAGCCCATGGACCAGCCGCAGGCGCAGATGGTCGCGTTCCTGCAGACCCTGTTCGGTGAGTTCATCCTCAAGAACCATATGCTGAAATCGACGGCGGTGTCGGATGCCGGGATCACCAAGCAGACCCTTTATGAGGTGGAAAAGAACACGATGACGCGCTCGACCTACGAGCGCGCCATGGAATCGCTGGATGCGGTGAACGGAGAGATTGCCGGACTCATACATGAGGCATGGGGACGATGATCTTGTCGACTGACAAAATCGTGGTTTCGCCTCGCCTTTTCAATGAATTAGGCAAGAGGAGCGGTTAGATGGCGCGCAAGAATCTGCTGGCCGGCCTTGTGGATGCAGGCGAGGCCGAACAGGGCGCAGCCAGCGCGCCGGCCTATCCCATGCGCGGCGCGTCCAAGTCGATGATTCGCTCGGTCAGCGAACTGGCGCGGCAGGCGGATGCCTATCTGGAAGGCGAGCAGGTCGTCGATCTCGAGCCGGAACTGATCGATGGCTCCTTCGTCAGCGACCGTCTGGCGGATGATGATGGGCATCATCGCGAATTGCTGGAAGCGATCCGCGAGAACGGCCAGAATTCACCGATCCTGGTGCGTCCTCATCCCGGTCGCGACGGTCGCTACATGATCGTTTTCGGCCACCGCCGTGTTCGCGTCGCAAAAGAGCTCGGCCGAAAGGTGAGGGCGGTCGTCAAGGCGATTGACGACAGGGCCCATGTCATCGCGCAGGGTCAGGAGAACTCGTCCCGCGCAAATCTGAGCTTCATTGAGAAGGCGGCGTTCGCAAAGCGGCTTGAGGATCTCGGTTATGGCCGCGACATCATCTGTTCGGCGCTCGCATCGAACGAGGCCGCTGTCTCGAAGATGATCTCCGCCGTCACGCGTATCCCCGAGACGATCGTGCAGGCCATTGGGCCGGCTCCGTCCGTCGGTCGCGAGCGCTGGGTGGAATTGTCGCTCGTCGTGCCGCGACAGCCGGACATCGCGGCGAATCTGGTCGGGAGCGACGGGTTTGTCGAGCTGGATAGCAACGCACGCTTCGAGAAGCTGTTTGAAGCGCTGACCGCAAAAGGCAAACCGGTGCGCAAGACCGCCGCAAAGGCCCAGCCGTCGGCCTGGCAGCCCCGCGACAAGACCGTCTCTGTCAGCCTCAGGCAGTCCGGCAAGACGGCGACGCTTGCGCTGGGCTCCGCGGATGGACCGCGCTTTGCGAAATGGATTTCAGGCAATCTGGACAGCCTCTATGAGGCGTTCCGGAAGTCGGAGAAGACTGAACAGGAGAACTGAAGCAGCAAAAGAAAAAGGCCCCCGAACGTCGCCGTCGCGGAAGCCCTTCTCGTATCTGGACAATTCGAGAATCGCATTTCCACGAATCACTGTCAAGAGTCAGAGGCGTCGTTTTGGCGGGCGGGTTTCTTTTGCCTGATTGAAGGTGGAAGGAAATGCAG
>NZ_JBEPMN010000020.1:0-58433 GCF_040545755.1 Aquamicrobium ahrensii | reverse complement strand
ACGGCACAAATGACGGAGCAATTGGCGGCGTAGAAACCAACCCGATCCACCTTAGCCAAGCCGCCAAGCTGTCTCACCAGACGGGTCCACCTCAGGGCGACCATAATCCTCGGCGCAAGGATCGGGAGGTTCAGTTCAAGATGGTGCTGGAAACCTGACTCGCCGCCAATATGGATCGACTTTCAGAATATCCGGCAGGGTCACGACACGGCTACGGGATCGCGTATGAATATCAGGTTCATAGAGACTGTAATCTGTCTTGCGCAGTTGCGGAGCTTTCGTGCGACGGCCGAACAGATGGGAATGACGCCGGCTGCGATTTCGAGCCGGATACTCGCGATCGAGAACGAATTGGGGATCAGGCTTTTCGAGCGCGATTCAAAGGAGGTTCGCATCACGCCCGATGGCGAGGAGTTCCTGTCGGGCGCGTTGAAGATAGTCGAAGACTATCGCTCACTGGTGCAGACCCTGGCCAAAACCGGGGGCCCGCAGGGACGGATCAGCCTCGGCGTGGTGCCGACCGTGGCGGCAAACCTGCTGCCCAGGATCATCGGCAAACTCAAAACGGATTATCCCCGGCTGATTGTCTCGGTCGTAACCGACAACGCACGGCGTCTGCTTGAGATGCTCGATAGTTCCGAGCTGGATATCATCCTTTGCGTCCGGAACGATGCGAATTCCGGCAGGCGGGAAATCCCCTTGTGGACGCTGGGCATGCACTGGGTCGCGCAGACCGGCGTTTTTCCGGGCGGCGCGAAGCTCGGCATTCAGGACCTCATATCCCAGCCCATCATCTCCTATGAGAAGAACACGTTGAACGGGCAGAGAATTCACGATTATCTCGGCGATGCCGCGCGTGAGGAATGCGTGATCCACTATTCCAACTCACTGGCGACCACCATCAATCTGATCGAGGCTGGCGTCGGCATCTCGGTCCTGCCACTCATCGCCGTACAGGAACAACTTCGCGAGGGCACGTTGGCGGCCCTGAATGTCCGGCCGCGTTTCCCGTCTACGGACTATCATATCCTCTGGTCGCAGGGGTCGACCTCGCGCATCCACAAGACCGTCGCCGAAGTGGCTTGCAACGCGGCAAAGGAAATCGCGAGCGAATATTCCCACGATCTCGTCATCCTCCCGGAATATCCGTTCTGAACCGGCTGTCTGACCAAATCCGGGCAGCCGGTCCAGCAGTTCGTTATCCGACTCTTGCGAGAACTTTGGTCGAAGCACCGGACAACTCGCCCAGCTTCACCTCGCCACCGCGGACGCGGGCTTCCCGCTCCTTGCCGGTGACCTGCATCGCCAGCGCCTTTTCCGCGACGGCTCTGACCTCGTCACGGGGAATGACGAGAACGCCGCTCTCGTCGGCCAGGATAGCGTCGCCCGGCATCACCACGGCTCCGCCGCAGGACACCGGTATGTTCATCCCGCCGCCCAGATCGTAAAGCCGGGTGGTGATCGGGGCCAGGCCGCGCGCCCACATGGGGAAGTCGCTGTCCTGGATCTCGGTCAGATCGGTGCAGGGACCGTCCACGATGCCCGCGACCGCGCCGGACGCCTTGGCCGCAACGGTAACGCCACCGCCCCAGCAGGCGTATTTGTCGTCGCCCAGACGATCGACGACAAGAATATCGCCCGGCCGCAGCATGCCGGTTGCGTGATGCAGCAATGTGGAATCCGAGCCCGAGATCGCAAGCGTCACCGCGGTTCCGACCACCCGCCGACCCGGCAGCAGGGGCTGGATCGCGCGGTTCATGAAGCCGAGCAGCCTCCAGTGTCCGACCGTTGCGGTCTCCACACCGGAAAGCAGTTCCAGATCCTCTGCGGGAATCTGGGCGGGCATGTCGTTGATGGTGTACATCGTGCCTCCGTTAGTTGCAGGCCAGGCGGCGGTGCTTGGTCATGGGGATGAGATTGCGCACACGCTTGATCTGCGCAGGCTCGATGCGGGCGGTGACGAAGCCTTCTCCGTCCGAGGCGCGCGCGATGACGTGCCCCCAGGGATCGACGACCAGCGAATGACCGTAGCAGGCCTTGGCGACCCCATCGACGATGTTCGTGCCGGTTTGTCCGCAAGCGACGAAATAGGTCTGGGTTTCGACGGCGCGGGCGCGGGCCAGCAGTTCCCAGTGGTCCTTGCCCGTCTGGAGCGTGAAGGCGGCGGGCAGCACGATGATGTCGCACCCGGCGCGCTCGAGTTGCAGGAACAGCTCGAAGAAACGGATGTCGTAACAGATGGCGCAACCGACCTTCATGCCGTCGATGTCATAGGTGACGATCTCGTCGCCGGGCTTCACGCTGTCGGATTCGCGGAAAACCATGCCGTCCGGCGTTTCGATATCGAACATATGGATCTTACGGTAGGCCGCGACTTCAGCGCCGTTACGGTCGAATACGAACGAGGTGTTGTAGATCCGGTTTTCGCCCTCCACCCGCTCCATGATGGTGCCGGCGTGAACATAAACGCCATGCTTGCGGGCAAAATCCCGGGCCATGGCGTAGGCCTCGCCGCCAGGCGCCGGCTGGGCCGCCGCCAGCTTCTCGGCGACGCTCGTTCCGTAAAGCTCGAAATATTCGGTCAGCACGATCAGGTCGGGGGAATCGGTTTTCACCGCTTCTTCCATCAGCGCTTCGACGCGCGCCAGATTGGCGGCGCGGTCCGGCTTGGCATGATTCTGGATCATCGAGATCTTCATGGCATTTCCTTTCATGAAATAGTTCAACCCACGACATTTTCGCGGCGGAGGGCGGAAACGGTGGATTCCACGCCGGCGCGCAACACCATGTTTTGCGTGGCGACCACCAGCAGTTCGGCGCCTTCCTCAAGGGCGAACTGGCGTTCGGCGGGCGTCCACGCCGGCATGATCCAGCTCTTGCCGGCGTTCCGGGCGGCACGCGCGATACGGGTCAGATCGGCGCGGTCGATGTCGTTGAAGGCATAAGCGCCGCGACCGCAGGCCAGCGCCAGGTCCGAAGGGCCGGGAAACAGGCCGTCGACGGTATCCAGTGCGACGATCTTTTCGACGTCGGCCAGGCTCTCGGCCGTTTCGATCATCGCATAGCACTTGGTGCGGCGGTTTTCGTCCTCGAAGGCGGTGGTGGAGGGGCGGGTATAGTCATAGATCCGCCCCCCGGTATAGGAGCGCACACCGAGCGGCGGGTATTTCGCCGCCTTGCTGATTTCGGCGGCGTGCGCCACGTCGCGCACATGGGGAATGACGACGCCTTGCGCCCCGAAATCCAACACCTGCTGGATAGACTCGACATTGGGTGCGATCACCTTGCAGATCGCAGGAATGTCCAGCGCCTTCGCAAGGGCCAGGAACTGGTCCAGAGTGGCGAGGTCGAAGGTCCCGTGCTCGAGTTCGACCACCATTTTTCGGTAACCGCACAGCTTCGCCATTTCGAGGAAGCTGAAATGGGGCTGCGATATCCACAGAGCGACATTTTCCATGAGAAAAAGAGGTTTCCTTGTCGTGAGATGCAATCGGGAGTGGGTCACTTGCCCACGGCCTTGGAGAAGCCCAGCGTGCGCTCGAGCACCACGATGACCAGCAGCGTCGCGAGGATCAGCGCCACGGAGACCGCGGCCGTCATCGGGTCGGTCCGGCTTTCGACATAGTCGAATATCTCGACCGGCAGCGTGCGGACATTGGGTCCGGTCACGAACAGCGAGATCACCACCTCGTCGAAGGACATCAGGAACGACAGCGCGGCCGAGGCGATGAAGCCGGGCATCATCAGCGGCAGCGTGATGCGGCGGAACACGGTAAGGGGGGAAGCGCCCAGCATGGTCGCCGCTTCCTCCACGAAGGGCGGCAAGGTCGAGAACGCCGTCGCCATGATACGGATCACATAGGGCGTGGTGACGATCAGATGGGCGATAACCAGCCCGGTATAGGAGCCGAGCAATCGCATCTGCACGAAGACCAGCAGGATCGCCAGGCCAAGCACGATGGAGGGCAGCAGAAGCGGCGCGGTGAACACGCTCATCAGGAAATCGCGACCGGGGAACTCGAACCGCTTCAACGCGTAAGCTGCCGGCACGCCGATCAGGAGGCTGAGAACGGTCACCACCGCGCCAAGCCACAGGCTCACCTTCAGCGCCTGCATGAGTCCTTCATGCTGGAACATGGCGCGATACCAGCGGATACCCCAGCTTTCCGGCGGAAAGACCAGGAAGCTGTCGGCGCTGAACGACAGCGGGACGACGACCAGTACCGGCGCCAGCAGGAAGAGGTAGAGCAGGAACACCACGATCTTGAGTGGCAGAGACATATGTCCGATCATGCTTTCCTCCTCACTCGTAGCGCCGCGACTGGCGCGAATACAGTGCAAGTGCCAGACCGAAGATCACCAGCACGATGACCGAGGTCGCCGCCGCCTTGGTCCATGCGAGCTGCACCACCGCCTGGTCGTAGATTTCCGTGGCGAGCAGGAAGACGCGGCCGCCGCCCAGAAGCTTGGGCGTGATGAAGGAACTGATGGCGAGCACGAAGACCAACAGGCAGCCCAGCAAAACGCCCGGCATGGTCAGAGGCAAAATAACCCTGCGGAAGCGCACGAAGGCATTCGCGCCCAATGTCGCCGCGGCCTCTTCATAGACGGCGTCGAGCCTGCCGAAACCGGCAATGAGCGCAAGCGCCATATAGGGGATCAGGATCTCTATCATGCCGATATAGACGCCCAGCGTGTTGTTCATCAGGCGGATGGGCGAATCGACGATGCCGACCTGCATCAGGAGGCCGTTGACCAGGCCCTGGTTGCCCAGGATGACCATCCAGCCATAGGTGCGCACCACTGACGACACCAGAAGCGGGGAAACCGTGATCACGAACAGGATATTGCGCCAGCGCGGGTTCACGCGATGCAGGAACAGCGCGATGGGATAGGCTGCGATCAGGGTGCCCAAGGTCACGATGAAGGACATGACCAGCGAGTTCCAGATGAGCTGATAGCTGAAATAGTCGGTGAAGAAGCTGATGTAGTTGCCGAGGGTGAAGGTGTCGGTCAGGACGCCGCCCGCCCGGCTTTCCAGGAGCGAGATCATCCCCAGCCGCGCCATCGGCAGGATGAAGGCGAGCAGGTTCACCGCCGCCATCGGCAGCAGCAGCGCCAGGATCAGCCAGCGCGTGGATCTGGCGGAGACGCCGGCCGTCATGCTTCGTCCCCATAGACGAACATGTCGGCGGGCGCCCATTCGCACATCAGCATCTCCCCCTCGACATGGCGCGGACCGGAACTCAGCGTATGGTGCTCAACCTTCAGTTCCTGGCCTCCGATATCGAGGTCGTATTGAATGACGTCGCCGATATAGGTCACCCGCAGCACACGGCCGCGCACGGCATTGGTCTGGTTGGACACGATGCCGCGATCGCGATCCGGCGTCAGCGCAATGCGATGCGGACGTACGGTCGCCACCGCATCGCCCGAGAGCCGGCCCCGCGTGTCGGCCGAGAAGGTCTCGGAACCGATCGCGATCTTGTCGCGGCCGGTGATGCGGGCCGGGAACTTGTTGGTGCGCCCGACGAATTCGGCCACGAACAGCGAATTGGGACGTTCATAAATATCCTCGGGCGAGCCGAGTTGCGCCAACTTGCCGCCATGCATGACGCCCACCAGGTCGCACATGGTCAGCGCCTCGACCTGATCGTGCGTGACGAACAGCGTGGTGATCTTCAGGCGCTTCTGGATTTCACGGATTTCGACGCGCATCTCGTCGCGCAGCTTGGCGTCGAGGTTGGAGAGCGGCTCGTCCAGAAGCAGGATCCTGGGACGGATGACCAGCGCACGCGCCAACGAGACGCGCTGCTGCTGACCGCCGGACAATTCGCGCGGCTTGCGCGAACCGAGACCTGGCAGGCGCACCATTTCCAGAGCCTCCTCGATCTGATCCCTGGCGTCGCGCCGCGAAATCCCACGCATTTCCAAACCGAAGGCCACGTTCTCGGCCACCGTCATGTGCGGAAACAGCGCATAGCTCTGGAAGACGAGGCCCATGTCGCGCCGATGTGGCGGCTCCCGCGACACATCCTGACCGCCGACGCGGATGTGGCCGGCCGTATTGGGGACGAGGCCCGCGATCATGCGCAAGGTCGTGGTCTTGCCGCAACCGGAGGGGCCCAGCAGGCCAAGCATCTGGCCCTGCGGCACATCGATATCCAGATCGACGACCGCCTTGTAACCGTTCGGATAAATCTTGCCGACCGAGGAAAGGCTGAGAAAAGCGGGGTCCGCTTCCACCACGGCGGAAGGCCCCAGCGCGGGAGAGTAGGTCATGCGTTTTCCTGGCTTTTGAGAGCGTGTCGTGATCCGCCCAGTTCATCTGGTCCGCTTCGGGCCATGCTTTCCGGCAAGGCCTTGTCTTGTCCGCAAGATATGCCTGAGCGATCTGGCCGCCACCGCCCGCTCTGGTGGTGGCGGCCGGGAGGATTGTCAGCGCCCGGCGGGAATGATCTCCCGCCGCCAGGCGGTCAGGAAGGTTTCGCGCAGATCGCCGATGGCCATCCAGTCGACATTGATCAGGTTCTTGCGCTTTTCAGGGTCCGTGAACGGGATGCGGGCCGACGTTTCCTGATCGAGCTCGGTTTTCGAGTTGGTCGGAGCATAGAACATCGCCTTGGCGAAATTCGCCTGCGCCTCCGGGCTGATCGCATAGTTGATGAAAGTCTGCGTGGCTTCCGCATCCGGAGACTTGGCGATCTGGCTGATGACGTTGATCTGCGCGGCGGTGCCTTCCTTGGGGGAGACGGACGACACCCGTTTCTCCGTCGAGTCGAAGAAGAACTGGGAGCGCGCATTATAGCCGATTGAAATATTGGCTGTGCCATCCGCCACCAGCGTATAGGCGTCCGGCTTGGGCTCCCATGTCTGCACCAGAGGGGCGACCGTGATCAGCTTTTCCACGCCGGGACGAATATTCTTCTTGTAATCTTCCTCGCCTGCCATGCGGTTCGCCACGATGGTCAGCAGGATGGCCTGGATGTCGCCACCGCCTTGCGCCGGCAGGATGACCATGCCGTCATTGCTCTTGTTCCACAGCTCTTCCCAGGAGTCCGGGGCTGTGGGGTAGACGCGCGTGTTGTAGATCAGGCTGAGCGTGTCGTAGGTGAGCGGAATCGCCTTGCCATCCAGATCCTTGCCGATGTCGTAGAGGTCGGCGTAGTTCGGCAGCTTGTCCAGAGGAATGTCTTCAACCAGCCCCTCTTCCGAGGCGATCTTGGCGACCGACAGGTCATAGATGACAGCGTTGACGGCAGGCGCGTCTTTCTGCGCGCGCATGTTGCCCAGCGAGGTCGCTGCGTTCTGAACGCCGAAATACTTGACCTTGATGTCGGGATGGGCTGCCTCGAACGGCCGGATGACGGCTTTGACGTAGTTCTCCTCGAACGCGCCGCGGTAGCCCATCACCGTTATCTCTTCCGCGATGGCGATAGTGGCGAACGCCGAACCCAAGGCCGTTGCGATCAGATAGCAGGACAGTTTCTTCATTTTGACTTCCCCTATTGAACAGGATCAGCTTGAAAGGAGAGCGACGCTGAGTCCAACGGGAAAATTATGACGACGGACAAGAAAAGGTTTACGGGCCGAAGCGGCCTCGCCTTGCACGATCCCCGCTGAATGCATCCGCCGCAAGGTGTTGGTCGCGAGGACGCCCAGCGCAGCCAGACTGGTCAATAGCGCCAGCCGGCCAGCCGTCAGCATATTGCGAGGATCGGCCGCGACGAACTTTGGTCGGCGTCAACCATCGTCACGCTCAGGCGTCCGTCGGGGTTATGCACGGGCTTTGATGCGTTCAAGCAGCAATGGCGCGAAACGAACGACCCAATGATGGGCAGTGGAGTGGTCGACGTGCATGCCGCGCCCGGTCATCATCTCTTGCAGACCACGCCGGCTGAGGGTGTAAGCCAGATACCAACTTACGCAAAGCAGGATTACCGATCGGTCGAAGCGACGGCCATTGAACTTGGAGAACCTTCATGCTCCAGGCTACGTTAACCCCGTGGTTTGCGACAGAGCCCTCAGGACTCTCCTCTCCGGCCGAGCCTGGATCTTCTATAGACGGCCCTTGCAAGACGCGTTTCACGCCAGATTATGACAAAGTTTGACATGATGACGATCAGCCCGCCGATCCAGATGGGGACGGTCGGCCAGTCGTTCCAGATGAACCATCCGAACGCAGTTGCCCAGATGATGCCGCTGTAGTTGAACACCGTAATGATATTGGCGGGCGCATTCTTGTAGGCAACGGATAGCAAAAATTGGGCAAGCGCCCCGCAAAGTCCGATGCCCAGAAGGAGTGGCACTGTTTCCCATGTGGGCACGGTAAAGACAAAAATCATCGGAATCGCCGTTATAAGCGTCCCGATCAGGAGGAAATAAAAGGTCACCGTTTCCGGCCTTTCTACTTTGCCGAGTGCGCGCAGAACGGTTAGCAGGACGGCCTGCGTCGCCGCCGCGCCGAGGGCCAATGAAGCCCCTCGCATATTCAGTTCCCCCTTTGGTTGCAGCATGATCAGCACGCCGATGAAGCCGACGACTATGACGGACCAGCGAAACCAGCCGACTTTTTCGCCCAGAAAGAAAAAGCCGAGGGCTGGTACGATCAGTGACGAGGTGAACAAGAACGCGGTCGTATCGGCCATCGGCATAACAGCATAGGCGGCGAACGTCGCGATGAGAGAAATGGTGCCGAGCACGGATCGAACAATAATGCCTTTGGTATTGCTGCGGATTGTCAGGATTTCCCGCTTCCCCATCGCATAGATGATGAACAGGAACGGCAGCACGGCGACAAGATTGCGATAGAATGCAATTTCAACCACATGGTGGTGATCGGAGAGTAGTTTGGCGAGAACATTCATGACGGCGAAAAAGAAATATGCTCCCAAAGCACAACCCATTCCGGTCAGGTAGTTGTCGACGTGGAGCTGCGGAAAATGGTCTTGGCTCTTTTCCAGTCTGACTGCGCCGTCGCTATCTTTATTGATCACTGTTGAAATCCTGTCTTGATCGGAGACTCAATTTACGGCGGAGGGCAATGTGGGACGTCGCTTGGCGCTTGATCGCAAATGCGTCTTTATAGTCGGAGTGGGAAAATGTGGGGGTAATAATCCTTGAGCCGTCGAGGTCTTTTCCAAAAAGAGCAATGGCACAATTGAGGATGAAGGTCTCGATTGAGATGATCGGGCCGCCACCCTGGGGGACCGCGTGGGAATCGCCTGCCGCATCGTGGCCTACCTGCAACACGGCAAAGCGCCGTTGCGGGCCACGCGGCTGCTGAACGACATGCGCTATGCTGGCCGGACGCCTTCCGGCGCCTTGCTGTTTGTCGACGATGTATAGACTGCGCGCCCCTTCATCTGGCTGAAGGTTCGCGCCGGAGCGGGTTGCGGTTCCTGCTGGCACGCTTCATTCAGCAGCCATTGGCTGCAGCCGGGCGTTTCCATCCGGCTACAGACTGCTTTAGATGATGAGTTCGATCACGAACGGGCCTTTCCGGTTGTTTGCGGTGGCCATCAGGTCGGCGAATTCCTCCATGTTCTGCGCCTGAGCAGCCTCGACGCCGAAGCCGTTGGCGATGCCTACCCAGTCGAGATCGGGATTGGACAGGTCGAGCATGTCGAGCGCCGTGCGTCCCGGATTGGCGCCGACGCTTGCAAGCTCGCCGAGCAGGATCGCATATTTGCGGTTGGCCAGAATCACCGTCGTCACGTCGAGGCGTTCACGCGCCTGCGTCCAAAGGGCCTGCACTGTAAACAGCGCCGAGCCGTCGGCCTGCATGGTTATCACCCGCCGGTCGGGTGCTGCGATGGCCGCTCCGGTCGCCAGCGGCAATCCCTCACCGATGGCCCCACCGGTCAGCTGCAGCCAGTCATGGGACGGCGCGTCGACCGTCTCCGCGTAAAAGGCGCGGCCAAAACTAACGCTTTCATCGACCACGATGGCGTTGTCGGGCATCAGAGCCGCCAGTGTCCGGCCCACGGCTTCTGAAGTCACCTTGCCGCGCGCCGGTTCGGGCCTGGCTGCCGGTGCGGGAACGCCGGCCGGCGGCGCGTCGAGTGCGTCGGCCAGTTGCTCCAGCGCCAGTGGGCCGTCCTGTTCGGCGCGGGTCAGCACGTGCAATTGGGCTTCGGGCGGCAGCAGACGGCCGGGCTTGCCGGGATAGGCGAAAAACCCGACCGGCTCGGGCGCGCCCACCAGGATCATGTGGCGCACATCCTTCAACGCCGCCAAAGCCAGGTCGATTACATAAGGCAGGCGTTCGACACGGTGCCGCTCAGCGCCGCGCTCGATGCGGGCGTTGGAGGTCGGCGCCATGATGCGTGCCCCGGTTGCCTCGGCGATGCGCCGTGCCTGCGCCAGCGGCCCGGCCCGCAAGCTGGCTCCGGCCAGGAACAGCACCGTCGACTCGCCCGAGCGCAGAATGCGCGCCGCACGCCCCACCATTTCAGGCGAAGCCGCTGGAGGCGCAGCGATGTCGGCCGCGCCGGCTACCTCACCGCCTTCGTCCCAGCATACATCGGAGGGCAAGATCAGCGTCGCGATGCCGGGGGCGGTGCGCGCCGCCTGCACGGCCGCCGCCGCGTCACGGCCGACGGCTGCCACAGCGGTCGAGGTGCGGCACCATGCCGAAACGGGCCGCGCCCAGCCTTCTGTATCGGCCGTCAGCGGCGCATCGAGCGGGCGATGATAGGTTGCCTGGTCGCCGACAATATTGACCATCGGCACCCGCGCGCGCTGCGCATTGTGAAGGTTTGCCAACCCGTTGGCCAGTCCCGGCCCGCAATGCAGCAGGGTGGCTGCCGGCTTGTCGGTCATCCGCGCATAACCGTCGGCGGCGCCGGTCGCCACACCCTCGAACAGCGCCAGCACGCACCGGATTCCCGGCACCTGGTCGAGCGCGGCGACGAAATGCATCTCGCTCGTCCCCGGATTGGCAAAGCATGTATCGATCCCGTTCGCCAGCAGCGTCCGGACAAGGCTTTCAGCACCGTTCATTGGCTTTCCCTACATCTCCGTACTTGCCGGTCGCCTCGTGGCGCCGGTCATTTTCGCAGGCGAGTCGGCGCACGCTCCGGTCGCCGCCATGCCTATCGTCTCGCCCAAGCCGGGTGTGGATGAATGGCACGGCCGATGTCAACCGCATCGGCATCGCCTGGCGTTGCCGCATCTGTGCGCGGCTCAGACGAGAAAATAAATTCCCGCATCGCAGCGATGCGGCGCAATCTCCTTTTCGCCTGCCGGCATTCCGGCCGAACCTTGTACTCCGAGGGGATGTTAGTCAGAACATATTCCTTTTAGCGATCATTTTTGATCGTTATAATTCTCTTTTTTCCTCTCAAACTGTGTGCAACCTTTCCGATACATCTGCTGATTGTGAGGGAGGAAATGAGTGATGCCGAAGCCCAAGGCTATCAATTACGAGCAGGCTTCCGACGCCGTTAAGGCGGTGTTCGATGACATCAAGTCCTCGCGCAATCTCGAGGACGTCAATAATTTCTGGAAATATCTCGCCAATGACGAAAAGACGCTGCGCCGCACATGGGAGAGCGTCAGGGAGGTCATGGCGCCGGGCGCGATCGATCCTCTCGTCAAGGAACTGATCTACATCGCTGTCAGCATCACCAACAATTGCAGCTATTGCATCGCCAGCCACAGCGCCGCCGCGGCCAAGGCAGGCATGACGGAAGAACAGTTCAACGAGTTGGTCGCCGTTGTCGGCATGGCTAACGAAACCAACAGGCTTGTGAACGGATACCGGATTCCGATCGACCCGGCCTTCGAGAAGTGACTGCCCGCAGGCGCTGAGTGCCGGCCGTTCCTGCCGCAGTGAAAATTTCGTGGTCCCTGCGGGGACCGGCAGCAGCAACCAGCAGATCCTGCGGTTTTACATTGCCGCAGTTCAAGGAGGAGATAAACGCATGCGATTTACCCGTCGTCAAAGCCTGGGACTACTGGCCGGCGCCGCCGCCGCGCCATTCATGCCGCATGTCGCCCGCGCGCAGGCCGGCAAGGCCGTCATCGGCATCCAGTTCGGCCTGCCCTATCTGAATTTCATCGTCGCCGAGGGGCTCGGCCTGTTCCAGAAACACGCCGAGGAACAGGGTGCGGGCATCGATTTCGAGATCACGCGTATCAGCGGCCCCACTGCGCTGACGGAGGGCCTGCTCAGCGGAAACGTCAATATCGCCGCGCTCGGCATGCAGCCGCTGCTGATCGGCTGGGAAAAGACGCTGAGCAACTACAAGATGGGCGGCATTTCCGGCTATTGGAAGGGCACCTATACCATCTATGCCAATGACCCCGCCATCCAGTCGATCGCCGACATCCGTCCGACCGACAAGATTGCGGTTCCGGGGCCGACCAGCTCCCAGGCCGTCATCCTGCGGCGCGCGGCGCACAAGATCTTTGGCGACGCCAACCGCTTCGACCAGCAGATGGTGGCGCTTCCCCATCCTGACGCAGTGGCGGCGCTCTCGACCGGCAACACGGTGCAGGTGTATTTCGCCACGTCGCCCTTCGCCGAAATCCTGGGGCGTGAATCGAGCGTCCATGTCATCGGCTCATCCGTCGATTACAACCCCAAGGACATGACCAACGGCGTTACTGCGGCGCTCTCCGACTTCGTGACCAACAATCCGCTGGCCGTCAAGGCGTTCCTGGCGGCGCTCGACGAGGCCAACGCCTTCATTCCCGAGAATGTCGAAAAGACGGCCGAGCTTTATTTTGCGGCCGAACCTTCCAAGGTCGATGACGAGCAGAAGGTCGAGATTATCCGCAACAACGCCCATGAATATACGACCATACCCAATGGCGTGGTCGAGACGGCGACCTTCATGAAATCGCTGGGACAGCTCAAGGAAGTTCCGGGCAGTTGGCAAGAGGTCTTCTTCCCGCCGGTCAACGAAGGCCCGGGTAGCTGACATAGGGTCATGAGCACCATGGCGCGCATTGCTGCGCGCCATGGTCAGCAAATAAGCTTGCCCTTCCTCCCTTGGGCACCGGGCCGTCTGGTCTCTCTGTCACACGTTTCTCGGATCCGTCCGGCCCTGTGGTCCAGCGGATCTTGCAACCAGGTGGAGTGCGTCGAATATGGATCAGTCGGACGTAAGCCTTGCCGGCCTGCGCGAGCCGCTTCTGGCGGTCGATGGCGTGACGCTTCAATATGCAACACGAGAGCAGATCGTCACGGCGACCCATCGTGTCTCGTTCGACATGTTCGAGCGTGACCGCTTCGTCCTGCTGGGCCCATCGGGCTGCGGCAAGTCCACCCTGCTCAAGAGTATCGGCGGCTTCCTCAAGCCGGTCGAGGGGGAGGTCCGGCTCAACGGCAAGCGCGTGAGCGCCCCCGGCGCCGACCGCATGATCGTATTCCAGGAGTTCGACCAGCTGCTGCCGTGGCAGACCGTTCTGGAGAACGTCATATTCCCGATGCGCGCCACCGGGCGCTTTCCCCGCTCCGAATGGGCCGACCGCGCCGCAGCTGCGGTGGCGAAGGTCGGACTTTCCAAATTTGCCGATGCCTTCCCGCATACGCTTTCTGGCGGCATGAAGCAGCGTGTGGCGATTGGGCGTGCGCTGGCGATGGAGCCGCAGGTGCTGCTCATGGACGAGCCCTTTGCGGCGCTGGACGCCCTGACGCGCCGGCGTATGCAGCAAGAGCTGCTCGATCTGTGGGCCGAGATCCAGTTCTCGATGGTGTTCGTCACCCATTCGATCCAGGAGGCGATCATCCTTGCCAATCGCATCGTGGTGATGACGCCGCATCCGGGCCAGATCATTGCCGAGCTCGACGCCACCGACTTCAATTACGACCAGTCTGGAAGCGACGAATTTGTCGCCTTCCAGCAGAAGATCAACGACATGTTGTTCGGACATGAGGACACCGCCCATGGCTGAGGTTTCCCCAACGCAGGAGGTGGGCTTCGTCGAGCTTGACGCGCGTCCTGACATCGAGCGGCCGCGTGCGCCGGCACACATGATTGGCGACGTCGCGCAGGATCTGGGCCTCTGGGAGCGCCTTTTCGGCAAGACCTGGGTGCGACGGGCCCTTGTGCTTGTGGTGCTGGGCATCGCCTGGGAGGCCTATGCCCGCTATGCCGGCAACGAGCTGATGTTCCCGTCGCTGAGCGCCACGCTGGACGCCTGGTGGCAGGGCATGCGCTCGGGTGTCCTGATCTCATCCGTCTACGGCACGCTTCAGGTGCTGCTCCTGGGCTATGCGGTAGCGGTGTGCATCTCGGTAATCTTGACCACCTTCGCCATCAGCACACGCGTCGGCACCGACGTGCTGGCCACCATGACAGCCATGTTCAACCCACTGCCGGCGATCGCCATCCTGCCGCTGGCGCTGTTGTGGTTTGGCCTGGGGGTCACCAGCCTAATCTTCGTGATCGTCCACTCCGTATTGTGGGCGGTTTCGCTCAACACGCTCACCGGCTTCCTGGCGGTCAGCCAGACGCAGCGAATGGTCGGCCGCAACTATGGTCTCAAGGGTGTCAGCTTCGTGGTGAAGATACTCATTCCCGCAGCCTTCCCCTCGATCCTGTCGGGCCTCAAGATCGGCTGGGCCTTCGCCTGGCGCACGCTGATCGCCGCCGAGCTGGTTTTCGGTGTCTCCGGCAATTCGGCCGGGCTTGGCTGGTACATCTTCCAGAACCGCAACGCGCTGGAAACCGCCAATGTCTTTGCCGGCCTGCTGACGGTCATCATCATCGGGCTGTTTGTCGAGGGAGTGATCTTCCGGACGATAGAGGCTGCGACCGTCAGGCGCTGGGGTATGCAAAGCTGAGCTTGATATGGTGACGCTAAAGCAGATAGAGGCCGCCCACTGGGTCGAGAAACTCGGCAGCTTCCATGCGGCTGCCGAGCGGCTCAACACCACCCAGTCCACCATCTCCAAACGCATTCAGGAGCTGGAGCATTCGCTGGGCTTTCCGATCTTCGACCGCTCCAACCGCACGTCGCAGGTGACGCTGAAAGGACGTGGGCTGCTCGCCGATTTCGCCGCGATGCTGAATCTGCATCGCAAGATCGAGCACAGCGCAAAAAACGACACCAGCTATTCCGGCTATTTTCATCTCGGGGCGACCGAGATGGTGGCGCTTACCTGGCTGCCGAAGCTGATACCTGCGATCACCGCACGCTTTCCCAACATCAATCTGAGGACCAGCATCAACCTCACCCATGAATTGCAGGACAAGTTCAGGGACTACAAGCTTGACCTCATCCTCTGCCCGCTCACCCATGCCGAGTCGCTCGCCGGTCTGCCGTCGCTGCCTTTGCCAGCGCTGGAATCGGCGTGGATGTGCGGTGACGAACTGACCGCCAGCCGCCGCGGCGTACTGTCTCCCGAAGAGATCGCCAGCCTGCCGATCCTGACCTATGCCGAAGGCTCGCTGCTTCACCAAAGGGTGGTCAAGACCCTTGCCGAGCATGGCT
Organism: Aquamicrobium ahrensii; assembly: GCF_040545755.1. Classification (NCBI taxonomy): domain Bacteria; kingdom Pseudomonadati; phylum Pseudomonadota; class Alphaproteobacteria; order Hyphomicrobiales; family Phyllobacteriaceae; genus Aquamicrobium; species Aquamicrobium ahrensii. The sequence continues at coordinate 42,986 of NZ_JBEPMN010000020.1, read as the reverse complement.
TTGCGGCGCGACAGACAATCTCCTGCAGCAGCATGATCGCAATTGCGGAACTGGTGCGCGGCGGGCTTGGCATCGCCTATTTGCCACGCGATTATTTTCAGGCCCATGGCGGGCTCAACATTCTTCACACCAACATGACGATGCGCCCGCTCCAGTATGCCGCAATCTACCGCGACGATTTCATCGCCTCGCAGATCGCCGAGTTGGCGCAGGAATTTTGCGACTTCTCACGGCCAAGCCTGTGACACAGCCGATGTTGAGGCGGGTAAGGGAAACGAGCGGAAAACGAAGCCTTCTGACATGAGGAAAAGCGATCGAATTTGCCGAAAATAATTCGCTTTACGAACCAGACGGGCGGGTCCGACTATGTCCCGCCCCTGCCTAACCACGTCGCGTAACTTCGTTATGCAAACCACCTTGCCAAGATCCTGCGCGGAGGAATCATTGTCAGACACCAAGCCGAGCGTCGCCGAACAGTTGAAGGCCTATGAGGGCCAGCTTCTGGGCCTTATCCCCGTGGACCGCATCAAGGCTGTGGATTTTTCGCGTCCAGCGGCGGCGATCATCGAGCGCTACCGGCAATTGCCGGACCTGACCTCATCCATCGCCGATATCCTTGACCAGTTCGGCGTCGACAGCGCCATCCCCACGACGTTGCTGGCGCCCATCGCGCCCGGCCAGCGCATGGTCGGACCCGCCGTCACCGTCAAGCACGGCCCGGCCCGCTTCAATGCCGGCTATAACGTCGCCAACAAGACCTCGCCGCAACTCGGCGCGATTGACGAGGTGACCCTGTCGCAAGCGGGCGACGTCATGGTCATCGACGGAAGCGCGGTGCCGACGGCCTCCAATATTGGCGGCATCATGGCGACGGCGGTGGCTTCCAAGGGATTTGCCGGCGTCGTGGTGGATGGCTGCGTCCGCGATATCGAGAACATGAAGCGCATGGGGCTGCCCGTATGGGCGCGCGGCGCTACGCCGCGCACCGGCAAACACCGCATGGAACTGGTGGAATTCAACGGCAAGGTCGACATAGCCGGCGTGCAGATCCTGCCCGGCGATCTCATCCTTGGCGATTCCGACGGTGTCGTGGTCGTGCCGCTGGATTTGTGCGAGCAGGTGCTGGAGCGCGCCGAGCAGGTGGCGGAGAAGGAGAAGGCTTTGCTTGGTGCGCTCGAAAGCGGCGCGTCCGCCAGCGAAAGCGCCTCCATCATCTCGCCGGACAAATGGTGAGGCCGCCGCCCATGCAACCCGTCGGGCCTATTGCGCTCAAATTCCTTGGCTTTGGCGAGGCGGCGTCGCTGTTTGCCGCCGGGCTTGCCCAGGCCGGGCTGAATGGCCTTGCCGCCTATGACATCGCCGTGCATGGCGGCCCGGGCGAGGCGCTGCTGCGCGAACGGGCCGCCGCGACCGGCACGGCGCTGCTGAGCGACCGCGCGGGCTTTTCCGACGCCTTGTGGGTCTTCGCCATGGTCCAGCCGGGCGTTGCCGAAAAGGCGGCACGCGAGACGGCGCCGCATCTGCGGCCCGGATCGTTTTATGTGGATTTTTCTTCCGCTTCGCCGAAGCGCAAGCAAGCGGCGGCCGCTTCGGTAGCGGCGCATGGTGGCCATTATGTCGATGCCGGCATCATCGGCTCGGTCCCGGCGTCGGGGCACCGCGTGCCGATATTCGCGTCAGGCCCTGATGCGGCGGCATTTCGCGACGTCTTCGCCGCCTATGGCATGGATATTACGGTGGCCGGCGATGTCGTCGGCGCCGCCGCCGGCATCAAGCTGGTGCGCAGCGTTCTGGCCAAGGGGCTGGAGGCGCTTTACGTCGAGGCGCTCGTCGCAGCCCGGCGATCCGGCGTCGCCGATGAGGTGCTCGGCAGCTTCTGCGCCTTCCTCGATGCCCGCCCAGCGCATGCGACGGCGGCGCTGCTGCTTCAGTCGCATGTGGTGCATGCGGCGAGGCGCGCCGAGGAAGTGGCGATGTCGCGCGACCTGGTGATCGAGGCCGGCCTCGATCCCGTAATGACCGACGCGGTCATCGAGATCATGCGGCGCACCGCTGCTACCGATGCGGCAGGCAGCGCTGGCGGCAGGCAGCCCGCCACCATGAACGATGCGCTTGCCATTCTCGATGAATGCCTGCCACGCCGCGCCCCCGGAAACGACATGAACGCAAAAGAAGATCGGAGTCAGTCATGAGCCCGCGCCACGAACGCAACGACATTATCACCATCTGCAAGGAACTCCTGTCCTTCGGTTCGGCCGTGGTGTTCGATTCCCAGAATCGGACCGGGGCGCTGGCCTCCAATATCAAACCGCTGGATCGGGCGATGACGGTCGCAGGGCCGGCCTTCACCTGCGTGTGCGAACCTGGCGATAACCTGACCTTGCATGCGGCGCTGAAGATGGCCCAGCCGGGCGATGTGCTGGTCTGCGACGCCACCGACGCCACCGAGCAGGGCATGTTCGGCGACGTCATGGCCAGTTGCGGCCTCGGCCGTGGCCTTGCCGGCCTCGTCACCGATGGCGGCGTCCGCGACCTGCAGACCATCATTGATGTCGGCTTCCCTGTCTTTGCCGCCAATGTGTGCATGAAGGGCACCGTCAAGGAGATGCTCGGCCCCATCGACGTTCCCGTGACCCTGGGCGGCGTTCTTGTTCGGCCCGGCGACCTGATCATTGGCGACGAGGACGGTGTCGTCGTCGTCGCCGCCGAAAACATCGATGCGGTGCTGGAAGCGTGTCGCCAGCGCGCCGCGAAAGAGGCGCAAACCGTCGCCGCTCTGGCAGGTGGCCGCACGCCTTGGGATGTCAACGATCTTGGCGGATTCCTGCGCGCCAAGGGCGTCTCCGTCGATTTCTGAAGACACCCCGGCAAGCCCTACCCGTCATTTCGTCCCGCCCATCACAGGACAAGATCATGAAGATCGCCAATATCGAGACCTTCCTGTTCCACCCCGGCAGCGGCAAGAACCTTCTGTTCGTGCGCATCGAGACATCCGACGGCGCCTATGGCTGGGGTGAGGCTTATGTCGGCGTCAAGAAGGAAGTCATCGTTGAGAAATACATCAACGCCATGGCCCCCTATCTGGTCGGCCGCAGTCCCTACACGATCCGCCATATGGCGCAGATCATGTTCGACGACTTCGCCATCCGCCGCACCTCGGTCGATTTTCTGTGCGCCTGGAGCGCCATCGAGATCGCGCTGTGGGACATCGTCGGCAAGCTGTCGAACCAGCCGATCTACAATCTGCTGGGCGGTCCCTCACGCGAGAAGGTGCGCCTCTACGCCAATGGCTGGTGGTATGGCGTCACCAATATCGACCAGACGGTCGAGCGCGCGCTGCAGGTCAAGGAGATGGGCTTCACGGCGCTGAAATGGGACCCCTTCCCCGGACCGTGGCGCACCTTCATCACCCGCGAGGAGGAAGATTATGCGGTAGACAACGTTCGCGCCATGCGCGAGGCGCTCGGCCCGGATATGGACCTTCTGATCGACGCCCATCGCCGCGTCGCGCCGCATCACGCCATCCGTGTTGCGCGCCGGCTGGAGGAGTTCGACATCTATTGCTACGAGGAGCCGTGCCTGTCTGACAATCTTGACCTGGTGGCCGAGGTGCGTGGCTCCATCGCCACCCCCGTCGTCACGGGCGAAACGCTCTACACCAAGGAGCAGTTCGCGCAGGTGTTCGAGAAGCGCGCCGCCGACATCCTCAACCCCGACATCTGCGCCGTCGGCGGCATATTGCAGATGCTCGACATCGCCGCGATGGCGCATCCGCACGCCGTGGCCATCAGCCCGCACAACTATAACAGCCCGATCATCGGCCTGGCCGCGACGGTGCACCTGTCGGCGCTGATCCCCAATTTCCTGATCGCCGAGTGCTTTATCAATCTGTCGGAGGCCTGCGCCGAGATCGCGGCGCCGGGACTGAAGATCGAAGATGGCTGGGTCGATCTGCCAACCGGCCCGGGGCTCGGCGTCGACATTGACGTCGATGCGCTGCGCCGCCGCCCCTACAAGGATTTCCCGCACAAGGACATGCGTCAATATTGGGAGGAGTTCCCGCGCAAGAACTATGTGTGGGGCGTCGCAAACGTCACCCGCTAAATCTACCTGGACCCGATGCCCGTTTAAGGACACCGCGCCGACCCGCCGCTCCAGCCCATGAGAGGAAGACCATGACCGCCCAGACCCTTTCCGAAGAATTGCTTGCCCGCTATCGCGACATCACCGCCGCCACCGCTCATGAGGCCATGGGCCGCAAGGGAGCGCTCGATTCCGCGATCAAGCCGATCCGCAGGGGCATGCGCGTGCTGGGCCCGGCCTTCACCTGCCTGTGTCCCCCCGGCGACAATCTGACACTGCATGCCGCACTCAAGCTCGCCAAGCCCGGCGACGTCCTGATCTGCGCGGCCGCCGGCTTCACCGAGCAGGGCCTGTTCGGCGATGTGATGGCCAGTTGCGCCAAGGGCAAGGGCCTCGCCGGCCTCGTCGTCGATGGCGGGGTACGGGATGCCGCCGATATTGACCGCATAGGCTTTCCCGTCTTCAGCCGTGCAATCTCGATCAAGGGCGCTGTCAAGGAGACGCTGGGCCCGATCAACCAACCGATCGTCGTCGGCGGCGAACTCGTCTCGCCCGGCGATCTCATCATCGGCGACGATGACGGCGTAGTCGCCATTCCGGCTGCGCTGATCGAGGAAACGGCTGCCGCCTGCATCGAGCGCGAGGCAAAGGAAACGCGCTTCCGGGAAGCGCTGCTCCAGGGCAACACCACATGGGAAATGCTCGGCCTCAACGCACTGATGGAAAAGAAGGGCAATCCTTTCCGCCTGTGAGGCGCTGCCAGCATGGCCGGCTTTCAAGGCCGGCCGCGTATCGCCGTGCGTCCGTCCGGACGCACAAAGGGCGGTCTGAATTATTGGTGGAGCATCGGAAACCGGTTTCCACTTTTCGGTCCGATGCTCTGGCGGCGGGATGGAAGATGACGACATGACCAGCATCAATCACACGATATCCGAACTGGAAGCGCTGTTTGGGGAGCGCGTGTCGAGGGCCGAGGCGGTGCGCAGGCATCATGGCGACGATCTTTCCTATCTGCCGGCGATGTTGCCCGACGCAGTCTTCTTCGCGGCCAGCACCAGCGAGGTCAGCCAGGCCCTGGCCATCTGCAACGCCAATCGCACGCCGGTGATCGCCTTCGGCACCGGCACGTCCATCGAAGGCCAGATCCATGCTCCGCAGGGCGGCATCTGCATCGACGTGTCGGGCATGGACCGCATCCTTGCGGTTCACGAGGAAGATTTCGACGCCGTGGTCCAGCCCGGCGTCAAGCGCAAGCAACTCAACGAATATCTACGCGCCACGGGGCTGAGCTTTCCGGTCGATCCCGGCGCCGATGCCTCCCTTGGCGGAATGACCGCGACCCGCGCCTCCGGCACCAATGCCGTGCGCTACGGGACAATGCGCGAGAATGTGCTGGCGCTGGAGGTTGTTCTGCCGGACGGCCAGATCATCCGCACCGGCACCCGGGCGCGCAAATCCTCGACCGGCTACGACCTGACCCGCCTGTTCGTCGGCTCGGAAGGAACGCTCGGCGTCATCACGGAGCTTACGGTGCGGCTGCACCCGATCCCTGCGGCGGTCTCGTCCGCCGTCTGCACATTCGCTTCGTTGCAGGGCGCCGTCGATACGGTCATCGCCACCATGCAGTCCGGCGTGCCCATGGCGCGTATCGAGTTCCTCGACGAGGTCGCCATCGAGGCGGCCAATAATTATTCCCGCCTGGACCTGAAGGTCGCGCCGACGCTTTTCCTGGAGTTCCATGGAACCGAGACGGGGATCGCCGAGCAGGCGGAAATGGTGGAGGCGATCGCCGCCGAAAATGGTGGCGAGGGCTTCGCCTGGGCGAGGGCTGCCGAGGATCGGGCAAGGCTGTGGCAGGCACGGCACGATTCCAACCCTGCCACCCGCGCCCTGCGCCCAGGAAGCGCCACCTTCGTCACCGATGCCTGTGTGCCGATTTCGGCACTTGCCGAAAACATCCTTGCAGCCCGCGCCGAGGCCGACCGGTCTTTCCTGCGCACCAAGATCAACGGCCATGTCGGCGACGGCAATTTCCATGTCAACTATCTGGTCATGCCGGGCGATGAACGCGAGATCGCCGAGGCCGAGCGCCTTGCGGCGGGTGTGGTCGAGCGCGCCCTGAAAAGCGGCGGCACGGCCAGTGGCGAGCATGGCGTCGGGCTTGGCAAGCTGAAATTCCTGCAACGCGAGCACGGCCCTGCATTGCACAGCATGGTCGCGCTCAAGCAGGCGTTCGACCCGAACGGGATCATGAATCCCGGCAAGCTGGGCTCTTTTTCCTAGCAGTTCCAGCACAAACGCGAGGCGTTTCAATCAAGGAATTGTGGTAGCCGAAAGACGGGTACAGTTTCGCCGGTTCAGCAACACCCGCTGCTGCAGGACCCGACGTAGAGCGCAGGAGGGAGACACTCACATGCTGCCGACACCCGCGAACAGGCTGGTCGCCACCCATTGGGGCCTCTACCGGCCCCGCATGTCGGGTGGCAATGTCACGGACCTCGACCCGTTCGAGCTGGATAATGATCCAGCGCCGCTGGCGCAGGGCATTATCGAGGCTCATTCCGCGCCATCGCGCATCCTGCGGCCTGCCGTGCGCCGCTCCTTTCTCGAGGCGCGCGAGGCCGGGCGTCGTGGCCCCGGTTCCGGTTCAGGCCGCGGTCACGAACCCTTTGTCGAGCTGCCTTTTGACGAAGCGCTCGACCTGGCCGCCGCCGAGCTTGACCATGTGCGCCGGACATGGGGCAATGCGGCAATCTATGGCGGCTCCTATGGCTGGTCGTCAGCCGGGCGTTTCCATCACGCCCAGAGCCAGGTCCACCGCTTCCTCAATTCCATCGGCGGCTATACGCGCTCGATCCAGAATTACAGCTTCGCCGCCGCCGACATGATCCTGCCGCATGTGATCGGCAGCCGGAAGGGGCTGATCGACGGCCATACGCCCTGGCCGCGCATCATGACGCAGGCCAGGCTGGTCGTCATGTTCGGCGGCACGCCGCTGCGCAACGCGCAGGTCGGCTCCGGAGGCATCAGCGTCCACATAGTCCGCGACGCGATGGAACTGTCGCGCCGGCAGGGCGTGCGCATCGTGTCCGTCTCCCCGATGCGCGACGATACGCTTGGTGATAATGTCGAATGGCTGCCGATAAGGCCCGGCGCCGACACGGCCATGCTGCTGGCGATGATGCATGTGCTCATTTGCGAGGACCGGGCCGACCTCGCATTCCTTGACAGCCACACTGTCGGCTATGACCGGCTTGGCGCCTATGTGCTTGGCGAAGAAGACGGCGTCGCCAAGACGCCGGAATGGGCGGCGGCTATCTGCGGCGTTCCCGCCTCGGCGATTGCCGACCTCGCCCGGGCCATGGCGGACACGCGCAGCTTCGTGATGATGGCCTGGTCGCTCCAGCGTGCCGATTTTGGCGAGCAACCCTATTGGGCCGCCATCGCCCTTGCCGCCATGCTGGGCCAGATCGGTCTGCCCGGCGGCGGTGTCGGCTTCGGTTATGCCTCCGCAAACGGGATCGGCAACCCGATCCCGGACATGAAATGGCCGTCGCTGCCGCAGGGCAGTAATCCGGTCAGCGATTACATACCCGTCGCCCGCATCGCGGACACGCTGCTTCACCCTGGCGAGCGCTACGATTTCAACGGAGAAAGCCGCACCTATCCCGATCTGAAACTCATCTACTGGGCTGGCGGCAGTCCCTTCCATCATCATCAGGACCTCAATCGTCTGCGCCGCGCCTGGCAGCTGCCGGAAACCGTCATCGTCCATGACAGCTGGTGGAACGCAACGGTCCGGCATGCCGACATCGTGTTCCCGGCAACGACGACGCTGGAACGCAATGACATTGCCTGCTCGGCGCGTGATCGCTTCATCGCCGCCTCACACGCCGTTCTGGAGCCCGCCGGCGAGGCTCGTGACGATTATGCGATATTTTCCGCGCTGGCCGAGCGGCTGGGCGCAGCCGACGAGTTCACGCAAGGGCGCGACACGGAGGCATGGCTGCGCCAGCTTTATCTGAACGCCCGGCAATCCGCCGCCGCCATCGGCCACGAGTTGCCCGAATTCGAGCGCTTCTGGTCACAAAGCGTGGCGATGCTACCGCCGACGCCGCCCGACGAGCAGCGCGACCTGCTGGCGGCCTTCCGCGCCGACCCGCAGGGTCAACGGCTGGAGACGCCTTCCGGTCGCATCGAGCTGTTTTCGGAGCGGGTGGCCGGTTTCGGTTATGACGACTGCCCCGGTCATCCGGCGTGGATCGAGCCGCGCGAGTGGCTGGGCGCTCCGCTGGCGGCGCGCTATCCGCTGCATCTTTTGTCGACCCAGCCTGCCCGCCGGCTGCACAGCCAGTATGATGTTGGCGCCCACTCGCGCCAGGGCAAGCACCATGGGCGCGAGATCATGCGCATGAACCCGGCCGATGCGGCGGCGCGTGGACTCGCCGGTGGCGATGTCGTGCGGCTGTTCAACGACCGCGGCGCGTGCCTGGCGGCATTGGAGATCAGCGACGAACTGCTGCCGGGGGTCGTCCAGCTGGCGACCGGCGCCTGGTACGATCCGGCGCCGGGTGACGATCCGCAGCCGCTCGAACGCCATGGCAACCCCAATGTGCTCACGGCCGATATTGGCACGTCGCGCCTCGCGCAGGGGCCCAGCGCACAGTCGTGCCTCGTCGAGGTGGAGCGTTTCGACGGAGAGCTGCCGCCGGTTCGCGTCTTCGAGCCGCCGCAATTCTCCAGTCGCGGGACATGAGCCCGCAACCAATACGACGAATGTCCTGCCGACCAGCCAAGAAGGAAGAGAAGAAATGACCAGTTCCACCCAGTCTGACGATGCCGTCATGAATGCTTTCGCGCCATTCCAGGCAGCGACGATTTCCGATGCGATGTTTTCGCTCGGCCTGCGCGACAGCGCGCTCGATCCGAGCGTACGCCTGCTTGCCGGCCGCCAGCTTCTGGGCCGGGCGCGCACCGTAGGGCGCACCCCACTCACCGGCAATGCTGGCCAGGCCGAAATGGCCGGCGATTATGGCTTCGCCATCCAGCAGGTGATCGACGGCTGCAAGTCCGGCTCAGTGATCGTCATCGCCACCCAGGGCATTGCCTCGCATGCCAACTGGGGTGGCAACATGGCCCATCGCGCCAGCCATCTGGGCGCTGTCGGTCTCGTCACCGACGGAGCGCTGCGCGACGCGGACGAGATGGAAGGCTATGGTCTGACCGTCTTTGCGCAGGGCACCTCGGTGCGTGCCGGCCAGCATCGCTTCGCCACCACGGTACGCAATGAGCCGGTTATCTGCGCTGGAGCCTATGTGCGGCCCGATGACATCATTCTTGGCGACCGCGACGGCGTGATTGTCATTCCGCCCGAACATGCCAACGACATCGCCCGCAAGGCGGCAGAGCTCGTCGGTATCGAAAAGGAGATGCAGGCCTTCATGGATGGCGGCGCCTCGCTCTACGACGCTGTGATGAAATACAAGGTCCGCTGAAGCCAGAAGAAAAAAGCGGCGGCCGGGAGATTTCCTGACCGCCGCCGTCAATTGCTTTCAGCCGGACCGGCGATGCCGGTCCGGCTTTTGCCATTCAGGAAATATCGACAACGATCTTGCCGCGCGCCTTGCCGGAATCCAGAAGCGCGTGGGCGTCGGCCGCAGTTTCAAGCGTGAAGCGGCGCTCTTCGATGAGGGGCCTGAGCTTGCCCGCATCGGCAAGCGCGGCCAGCTCGCGCAGGATGCGCCCGTGGCGCTCGCGCCCCGGCCCGCGCAGCATCGGCAACAGCATGAACACGACATGCAGCGACAGCGCCTTGCCGTGCATATCACCAAGGTCTGCCGTGGTGCGCGCATTCGTCGTGGCAATGCGCCCGCCGATCGCTGCCGCCGCGAAGCTGTTCGCCAGATTATCTCCGCCAACGGTGTCGAATATGGCGCTGAAGCCGCTGCCGCCCGTCAGCCGTGCCACATAGTCGGCAACGGGTTCGGAGCGCAGGATGGTCTCGTCGGCGCCAAGCTGCCTGGCAAGCGCGGCCGCTTCCTCGCTACTGACGGTTGTCGACACCCGCGCCCCGGCTGCCTTGACAAGCTGGATGCCGATATGGCCGACGCCGCCCACCCCGCCATGCACCAGCACATGGTCGTCGCCTGTGAGAGCAAGCTTTTCCATGGCGTCGACAGCGGTGATGGCGACCAGCGGCAATGCCGCCGCCTCGTGGAAGCTCAGGCTCTTCGGCTTGGGCGCCAGAAGGCGCGCATCGGCAGCGATATATTGCGCCAGCGTTCCGCCATGGCCCTTCACGCCGCCGGCGCAGCCATAGACCTCGTCGCCGACGCTGATCCCCTCGACACCCTCGCCGACCGCCTCGACGATGCCCGCCAGGTCTGCACCAAGGATCGCCGGCATGTCGGGGCCGATCGGCAGCCCGGCGCGGATCTTGGCGTCGACGGGATTCAGCGCCGCGGCCCGGATGCGCACCAGCGCCTGGCTGGGGCCGGCGACGGGGCTCTCAACCTGAGTCAGCTTGAGTTTCTCGGGCCCGCCGAACTCGGTCAGCACCTGTGCCTGCATTCACGCCTCCATTGTGTTGAATTGGCAAGGGTTAGGGACTCGCCAACCACCGGGCAAGCGAATAGTTCTCATCGCAGCGATCAGATATGTTCATCAGCCTGCGGGGATCCGGTTTACATAGCTCAAGCATGGCAGCCCGGCCCGGCTGGCTTCCAGCCTCGTTGGCGGGGGGCCGGCTGGGCTCGACCTAAATCTTTTGCCGCATAGAAACGGTTCCCGTTTTCGTACGGAAATGGTCTGCTGCATTATCTCGTCCATACGAATCGGGGAGGAGCAGTTGATTTCCCACCGGCAGATGGAAGCAGTCTACTGGGTCAACCGGCTTGGCACCTTTCATGCCGCAGCCAGCCATCTCAACCTCTCGCAATCCACCGTCTCCAAGCGGGTGCAGGAATGCGAGGCGCTGCTTTCCTGCGAGATCTTCGACAGGAGCACGCGCCATGTGCGCCTGACTCCAGCCGGACGCAGCATCATCAGCCTGATCGAACAGATATTGAACCTGCAGGAGGAAATCCGCCACACAGCCCGCGACCCTGACCATTTTTCGGGACATTTCACCTTCGGCACCACCGAGATGGTCGCGGTCAGCTGGCTGCCTCGCCTGGTGTCAGCGATCAGGAACGCCTATCCAAGGGTGGTGCTGGAGCCGGTTATCGACGATGCGGCGCCGCTGTTTCGAGGGCTGCGCGACCGCTCGCTCGACCTGGTCATCGCGCCGCGGCTCAGGGGCGATCTCGGCCTGCCCCACCTACCCCTCGGCTCGGTCGCCACTTCGTGGATGTGCGCCAGTTCGCTCTATGACGGGCCCGACACGCTGTCGGTCGACAGGATCGTCGAATTCCCCCTGCTGATCCAGTCCGAACAATCGTCGATCTACGACTTGCTGACGCAATGGTTCCGTGAGTGCGACGTATCGATCAACCGCACCATCATCTGTAACAACACCACTGCCGTGGCCGAACTGGCGAAGGCTGGATTCGGCATGGCGTGCCTGCCTTCAACCCATTTCATGCCGCAGGTCGATTCCGGGGCGCTGCGTATCATCCACACATCGCCCCCGCCACCGCCCCTCGACTTCGTCGCCGCTTATCGAAATGACCGCATGTCGCCGATCTGCGCCCGCATCGCCGACATGGCAAGGGCGCAGAACGACTTCAGGCCCCTTGGTTCGGCAATTCTTTCCTAAACTTCATCAATAAATCATCAAAAATTTCTCTTTTTTCAATATGCATATGCGGTCTAGTCTCCTTCCGAGAAACGGGGGAGGCAGGATTGGTCGAGTCTGGCGCAAGTCGCCTTGCAGGTTGTGACAGCGATGTTCCGAGTGGCGCTCGCGTAGCCGGCTGCGCGCGAAGGTCACAGGGATGAGCGTGCGCAAGGCCGACATTGTGGTCCTCGGCGCCGGCGTCATTGGCGTGTGTGTGGCGCTTTATCTGCAACGCGACGGCCACGAGGTGGTGCTTGTCGACCAGGACGAGCCGGGAAATGGCTGTTCCTTCGGCAATGCAGGTCTCATCCAGTGCGCCAGTGTCGTGCCGGTGGCGACTCCAGGCGTGGCGCGCGCCGTGCCGCGAATGCTGCTCGACAAGAACCAGCCGCTCCATATCCGCTGGCGGCACCTGCCGACGCTGACACCCTATCTGCTGCGTTTCCTTGCCGAGTCGCGGCCAGATCGCGCCGCCCGCAACGCTCGCGCCCTCTCCACCATCGTGCCGCGCGCCTATGACGACTACCGCCCGCTCATCGAGGCGGCAGGCATCAGCGCCATGGTGCGATCAACCGGCGAGTTGCACGTTTTCGAGACAGATGCCGCCTTCGAGGCCGCGCGGTCGGGCGGCTTTGCCATACGGCGCAGCCACGGCGTGCGGGTCGAGGAACTGGATGCTGCGCAGGTCGGCGAGCTTGAACCCGCCCTCACCAACACCGTGCGGCACGGCCTGTTCCTGCCCGACTGCCACCAGACTGTGAACCCCAAGAGTTTCGTGGCGGCGCTGGCGGGCCACTTCATCGCCAATGGCGGCACTTTCATTCAAGCGCGCGTGGAGGATGTTCAGGTCGGCCCACAGGGCAAGGTGACGGTGGCGACGACCAACGGCGCCGTTGGGGCCGACCACATCGTACTTTCCTTCGGCGCTTTCTCGGCTCCGTGGGCGCGTAGGCTGGGCGTGCGGGTGCAGCTCGATTCGGAGCGTGGCTATCATGTGATGCTGCCGCAGCCGGGCGTTGCCCTTAACCGCACTGTGGTGTCGGGCGAATACAAATTCGCGCTGGCGCCGATTGATGGCAGGGTCCGTATCGTTGGTACGGCGGAGCTTGCGAGGGTCGGTGCGCCGCCCGCCTATGAGCGCGCCACCCGTCTGATCCCGCTTGCCCGCCATATCCTCCCGGGCCTCGACGACGCCGGGCGAACGCTGTGGATGGGGCATCGGCCCTCCACGCCCGACAGCCTGCCCGTGCTGGGGCAGCTACCGCGCCACCCCAACGTCATCTTCGCCTTCGGCCACAACCATTCCGGTCTCACGCTGGGCGGCACCACTGGCAGGATCGTCGCCGACCTCGTCGCCAGCCGCCCGTCCGTTGTCGACCTGTCGTCCTTCAGGCCGACCCGTTTCTATTCCTGACCTAGCGCCGGACATACACTGACCATGAACCAGCACCCCGTCTCCATTTATCGCAAGCTCGGCGTCGAACCGGTCGTCAATTGCGGCTCCTCGCGCTCCTTCTATGGCAGCAGCGTCATGAGCGATCCGGTGCGTGAGGCGATCGTCAGCGCCTCGCTCGATTACGTCATCATGGAGGAGCTGGCCGAGGCGATCGGCCAGCGGCTGGCCGCCATCACCGGCGCCGAATGGGGTACGGTGACCGCCGGATCATCGGGCGGGCTGGCGTTGGCCGCCGCGGCATGTGTGGCCGCCAATGATCCGCTGCGGATGCTGCGCATGCCGCAATCCTTCCATGGCGAGCAGCGCGTGGTGCTGACGCCGAAGGGACAACGCTTCGCCTACGATCAAGCCCTTCGCCTCGTCGGTGCGTCCATCATCGAGGTCGCCACCATGGAAGAGTTTCGCGTCGCGTTGCGCGAGCTACATGTGGTGGCGATATCGATCTTCGGCGAGCGCGACGCCGCTGCTCCAATCAGATTCGATGATATCCTGCCCGTGGCGCGCGCGGCCGGCGTACCGGTGCTGGTCGACGCGGCCTCCGAGCCGCTCGGCTACCCCGAAACATGGACTGCGCGCGGCGCAGACCTCGCCGTCTACAGCATCGGCAAGCTGATCCGCGGCCCGGCCGCCGCGGGCCTGCTACTGGGCCGCAAGGACCTCGTCCGTGCGGCATGGTTCAATGGTCCGCCCCACCAGGGCTTCGCCCGCGCCATGAAGATCGGCAAAGAGGAGATGGTGGGCGCCATTGCCGCCGTCGAACACTGGTTCTCGCGCGATCACGAGGCCGAGCGGCGCAGTTGGCGGCGCCGGCTGGAGGTTATCCGCGACCACCTGCGGCCGATCAACACGCTGCGACTCGATCTTTCGGAGTTGGTTGGCGGCGTGCCGCGGCTGAAGGTGGACTGGTCGCAATGCCAGCCGGAGCTGTCCTTCCTGGAATTGCGTGCCGAGTTGCTGGCGCGGCGGCCGCGCATCCTCATCGACGACTATGGCGGCAGCGATAGCTCGACCATGCTCAACCCCTTCGCGCTGCGCGATGGCGAGGAGGTGCTGGTCGCCGAGGCGCTCCACGAGGCGTTTTCCGCCGTCCGCCCAATTGTTTCCCCGCCTCCTGTCACAGAGGTGGATGTGAGCGGCGAATGGGTGGCGGAGCTTCAGTTCGCCAATGGCCCGGCCCGCCACCGCCTGCGCCTGCGGCGTCAGGGCAACGAAATTTCCGGCGCACATCTGGCGCCCGGCAGCGAGGTCGACGCCAGCGGCACGATGAAGGGCGGAGGCTTTGAGCTTCAGGCGTTTCACATGGTCGAAGGCAACACCGTCAGCTACCGCTTCGTCGCTCAGGAATGTTCGACCGCGCGCATCGCCGGTTTCGTCGAAATGGGTGCGGCCGCCAGCCACACAAAAGGCCCGACGACATATGGCCAGTTTGGGGCAGTCCAGTTCCACGCCGTTCCCGCCCCCGAAGGGCTTTCGCCGGCGCGCGGCTGACGCTGCGCGCCCGTATCAGACAGGAGATTTCATGGAACCGCATTACATCAACCCGCAAAATCTGCAGCACCGCTCCGACACCGTCGTCTTCAATGGCGTCGCTTATGTTTCCGGCGTTGTGCCGAGCGATAACTCCCTGCCCGTGGGCCAGCAGACCCAGCAGGCGCTGGCGCAGATCGATCAGCGTCTGGCCGAGGCGGGGACCAACCGTTCCCGTCTTCTTTCGGCGACGATCTGGATGCAGGACGTGAACCGCAACGTCGGTGAATTCAATGAAGCCTGGAATGCATGGCTGGCGCCGGGGCGGCAGCCTGCCCGCGCCTGCGTGCAGGCCGTGCTGCAAGGCGGCGCCATGCTGGAGATTTCGGTGGTCGCGGCGCTGCCGTGAACCTCGGGCCGTGAAACCGGCATCCCTCCCCGCAAGGACAAATGTCGGGGATGAAGCAGGGCAGCAGGCAGGAACGGTAAGGAGAGCGCCGCACCGGCGTGAAGGGAGGTCGAGATGAAGACGGTCGCAAACACCCCTGGCGAGCCGGCCGCGATGCCGGGGCAAGCCGAAACGGCGACGGGGCGGGTGTCGTCCGGGTATCGGGATGGGTGATTTTCTCACCATCCTGTCGCCTCCTTATCTCCAGGAATTCGCGAACGGGCTCCTGCTGACGCTGATCATGACGGCCGCCTTCCTGATGCTTGGCGGCTTATGGGGCGTAATGCTGACCATGCTGCGCATGGCGCCGCAGCTCGACCCGCTCGTGGCGGCCTATGTTTCGATCCACCGCAACGTGCCGCTGCTGGTCCAGATCATGTTCTGGTATTTCGCGGCGCCCGAATTCATGCCGGCTTTCGTCAGCGAGTGGGTCAACCAGCGTTCGAGCGAGATCTATTTCGCGATCCTGGCCATCAGCCTGGCGTTCGGCGCCTATGTGTCGGAGGATCTGCGAAGCGGCATCCGCTCGCTGCCGCCCGTGCAATATGAGGCGGCGCGCGCCGTCGGGCTCAGCTATGTCCAGGCAATGCGGCTGGTCATCATTCCGCAGGCGGCGCGGGTGTCTCTGCCGGCGCTCACCAACCAGTTCCTGCTTTATTTCAAGGGCACCAGCATCGCCTCCGCCATCGGTACGGCCGAACTGACTCACGCCGCCTATTCGGTCAACAACACCACCTATCTGACTTACCAGACCTTCGCTGTGGCGACCGTGCTTTACCTCGTGATCTCGCTGGTGATCATGGCGGTGAGCGCCCGGTTTCAGTCGGCCGGGCAGGAGAAGCGTCGATGATCGAGATCATCGACAAATACTGGCTGCTGCTTCTCATCGGCCAGTATCCGAACGGCCCGCTGGGCGGGCTGGCGATGACGATCATCATCGCCTTCGGCGCGCTGGTTGCATCGCTGCCCCTGGCCATCCTGCTCGCCCTGGCCCGCACCAGCGGCGTTCCATGGCTGGAGCGGCCGGTGCTGTGGCTCGTCACCTTCGTGCGCGGCCTGCCGTTCCTGATGTTCGTGTTCTGGGTCTATTTCGGCGTGCCAGCTCTTTTCGGCGTCTCGCTGGACGGCGTCACCACCATGGTGGTGGCGCTCATTATCTATGAATCCGCCTATATATCCGAGATCGTGCGGGCCGGCATCGAAGCCATCCCTCGCGGCCAGATCGAGGCGGCCAATTCGCTCGGCCTGAAATATGGCGTGCGCACCTTCGGCGTCGTGCTGCCGCAGGCGTTGTTCAACATGCTGCCCAGCCTCATCACCCAGTTCGCCTCCATCGTGAAGGAGACGTCGATCGGCTATATCATCAGCGCGCAGGAACTGACATTCGCCGCCACGCAGGTGAACAATCTTGAGGTGACGAAGCCGCTCGAGATCTTCGCCATCCTCGCCATCGCCTATTATCTGCTGTGCGGCGGCGTCGTGCTTGTGGCGCGAATGCTGGAGCGACGGGTGCTGCGGCGGCGCAAGCAGGCGGCGGAAACCGCCCGGCCCCTGACCCAGGCGGTGGCGGCATGATCCGGTTTTGCGAAGTCAGCAAATCCTATGGCAGTCTGTCTGCGCTACGCAACGTCAGCGGCTCGGTGGCCGCTGGCCAGGTGGTGGTGGTCTGCGGCCCGTCCGGTTCCAGCAAGTCCACCCTCATCCGTACCGTCAACCGGCTGGAGCCGATCCAGAGCGGCCGCATCCTGATCGAGGGCCGCGACATTCACGAGCGCAGATGGTCGGTGAACGACCTGCGCAGCAAGGTCGGCTTCGTTTTCCAGTCTTTCGGCCTGTTCCAGAACCTCGACGCACTCGGCAATGTGGCGTTGGCGCTCGTTCATGTGCGACGCATGCCGCGCAAGGAGGCGGAAGCTGCCGCGATGGACCAGCTCAAGCGACTGGGCCTCGCCGACAAGGCTCACCACATGCCCTCGCAGCTGTCGGGCGGCCAGCAGCAGCGCGTGGCCATCGCGCGCGCGCTGGTGATGAAGCCGGCAGTG
The DNA here is from genome assembly GCF_040545755.1 of Aquamicrobium ahrensii. Taxonomy (NCBI): domain Bacteria; kingdom Pseudomonadati; phylum Pseudomonadota; class Alphaproteobacteria; order Hyphomicrobiales; family Phyllobacteriaceae; genus Aquamicrobium; species Aquamicrobium ahrensii. The sequence goes on along the minus strand of NZ_JBEPMN010000020.1, from coordinate 25,713 downwards.
CTGCTGCTCGATGAGCCGACCTCGGCGCTCGACCCCGAAATGGTCGGCGAGGTTCTGCACACAATCGAGCAACTGGCCGGCGCTGGTCTGACCATGATGTGCGTCACCCACGAGATGGGCTTTGCACGGCGCGTCGCCGACCGGATCTGGCTCATGGAGATGGGCGAACTGAAGGTCGATGCGGACGCAGCCGCTTTCTTTGCCGGCGAGGCAGGTCCCCGCGCCCGCGAATTTCTGAACGATCACTAGGACCCAGACGTCCAACAGGAGGAGACGAAAAATGAAACATACGCTACACGCAGCGCTCGCATTTGCTGCGGCCACGCTCGCGCTTGCCGCACCGGCCGCGGCCGACCAACTGGCGGACATTCAGGCCAAAGGCGCAATCGTCTGCGGCACCATCGGCACCGTGCCGCCATTCAGCTTCCAGGACCCGGCCACCCGCACCACCGTCGGCTATGACGTCGACATCTGCAATCTCATTGCCGAGAGGCTGAGCGTGAAGGCGGAGGTGGTGCTGGTGGCAGGCGCCGCCCGCATCCCCGAACTCAATCAGGGTCGCCTGGATATCGTCACCGGCTCGCTGGGCTGGACGCCGGAGCGGGCCAAGCAGGTCGACTACAGTTATTCCTACTATTTTTCCAACCAGATGGTCGGCGTGACGACGAAGTCCGGCATCGAATCCGTCAAGGAACTGGAGAGCAAGCGCGTCTCGGCACAATCGGCCTCCACCTCCGAGGCGGTCGCCAAGGAGAAGCTGCAGGGCTCGCAGGTCGTCTCGTTCCAGGACGTTCCGCAGGCCCTGCTGGCTCTCAATCAGGGTCGCGTGCAAGGTCTTGTCCTATCCGAGCTGATGCTGCGTGACTTCGCCGCCACCAGCGCCGATACTGACAACGCGCTCAAGGTGGTCGAGGATTCGACGCTGATGGTGGAGAAAGTAGGCGTCGGCGTGCGCAAGGGCGAGGAACCCCTGCTTGCCAGGATCAACGAGATTCTCTCAGAGGCCGACGAAAACGGTACGTTGGACACCATCTACGACAAATGGCTCGGCAAGGATTCGCAGTTCAACATGCCGCGCAGTTTCGAGGTGGCGCCGATCGAGTAGAAGCGGGCGCGACGCAAGTTGTCGCGACTCCGAAAACAGAACAGGCGGGCTTACCGGCCCGCCTGCAAGCAATAAGATTGTATGCGTTACGCTAAATTGTCAGATGACATCGACCCCGAGCGGCATCGCTTCGGCGAAGCGGTTTCGATCGCTTTCATCGCAAAAACGCTTTGCCGAGATGGGCCTTTTGGCAAAGCTGGGTAACGGCGGCAAGTACGTGGCGTTCGTCCAGAACTTATGATGTCGGCGGCCTAAACGGCGTCTTTGATTAGTCACCACAGTTGCCGTTATGCCCTGTGATTTGAGGCCGTCGATCAACGAGCGGCGCTGGACAGCCGAAGGGTCCACACTGGCAACAAGTGGGCATTCCGCCGGTGTCTTGTCAGTCTTTGTGAATTTCAGCAGGTGGAGTGTAGACGGCATCGGGAACGACAACCAGCTTGCCGACGAACGCCTTCTCCATGAAAACTGATTGGGCGCGGTGGAAATCCGACAGACGATAGACCCCACCCACCAATGGCCGTATCTTGCCTTCCTCAATATAGCGCACGAGCCGTTGGAAATCCCCGCGCGTGCCTTGTGAGGATCCATGGAGCTGAAGCTGCTTCAGATACATGGTTCGCAGGTCAAGCTGCACGACCGGACCGGCGATGGCGCCAGCGGTGGTGTAGCGGCCCTCCGGACGCAGGATGCGCAACAGGTCATTGAACATCGGCCCACCGACCAGATCGGCCACCACGTCGATCGACTGGCCGCCGGCGGCTTCGGCAACCGCTTCCGGCAAATCGGCAACGCCACGCGTGACGACCTTTTCCGCACCGATATCGAGAATGGCCTTTTCCTTGCCTTTGCCGGCCACAGCATAGGGAATGGCGCCGCGGGCGCGGGCAAGCTGCACGATGCCTGAGCCGACTCCACCCGAAGCGCCCGTCACGAGCACGCGCTCACCTTCCTTCAACCCGGCGCGCTCCAGCATTTGCTCGCCGGTGAGATAGGCGCAGCAGAAGGTGGCCAGCTCGACATCGCTGAGAGCGGTGTCGACGACATGCGCGTTCTCCGCCGGCAGCGCCTGGTATTCGGCGTAACCGCCGTCGCGGCCATGGCCCATATAGTCGATGTCGGCGAGGGAATCGTCGTCGCGATTGTATATGGAGAAATCCACCATCACCCGCTCGCCGATGCGGTGCGAAGGAACGCCTTCGCCGACGGCGACGATATTTCCCACGGTATCGGCGCCCTGTATGCGCGGGAATGTCAGCGTGTTGCCCTGCCGGCGCCATGTGGAGACGGCCGCGGCATCATCCTCCGTGCCATAGGCGCCTTCCCGCACCCACACATCCGTGTTGTTCATGCCGCAGGCGGTGACTTTCACCAGCACCTCGCCGCGCGCGGGTTTCGGCACGGGAACATCGGTGCGGTAAACGAGCTTGTCGAGCTTGCCATGGCCGGTCAGCAGAACAGCCGCCATGGTTTCGGGAAGGAAAGATGTCGTCATTTCAGTCCTGCTCATTTGCCACAAGATGATTGCCCCTCATCCAGTTGGACAGGATGAGGGACGGTCACGACCGGCTCAGCCAAGCACGCTCTTCACTGCATCCGCCGTCTTCGCGACGACGGTGTCAGCTTCTTCTTTCGTCAGGCACAGCGGTGGGGCGAAGCCAAGAATATCGCCCTGCGGCATGGCCCGGCCGATGACGCCACGCTCCGCCAGCGCGGCCGCCACCTGCGGGCCGATCTTGTCGGCGGCGTCAAAGAAGGTGCGGTCGTCGCGATCCTTGACGAATTCGACCGCCGCCAGCAGACCTTCGCCGCGCACCTCGCCGACATTCCTGTGGCCGCCGACCGCCTGTTGCAGGGCGTTCCTGAACCATGGACCGACTTCGCCGGCATTCGTCACCAGATCGAGTTCGTCGATCAGTTCCAGATTGGCGACACCTGCCGCAGCACAGATCGGATGGGCGGAATATGTCCAGCCATGGCCGATCGGGCCAAGTTCATCGGAGCCCTTGACCAATCCCTCCCACATCTTTTCGCCGACGATCACGCCGGAAAGCGGCGCGTAGGCCGAGGTCAGCCCCTTGGCGATGGTAATGAGGTCGGGCCTCATGCCGTAGTGATCGGACCCGAACATAGAGCCAAGCCGCCCGAAGCCGGTCACCACCTCATCGGCGACAAGCAATATATCGTATTTGTCGAGCACGGCCTGGATCTTCGGCCAGTAGCCGGCGGGCGGGGGCACGACGCCGCCCGTGCCCAGCACAGGCTCGCCGATGAAGGCGGCGATGGTGTCCGGCCCTTCGGCGAGGATCATCTCCTCCAGCTTGTCGGCGCAATGTTGCGAGAACTGCTCTTCCGACAGCGAGCGATCCTCGCGGCGGAAGTAGTAAGGCGCTTCCGTGTGGAGGACCGGCGCGCGCGGCAGATCGAAGGCGTTGTGGAATGCGGCCAGCCCGGTCAGCGAGCCGGTCATGACCCCGGACCCGTGATAGCCGCGCCAGCGCGAGATGATCTTCTTCTTTTCCGGCCGGCCAAGCACATTGTTGTAGTACCAGATCAGCTTGATGTTGGTCTCATTGGCGTCCGAGCCCGACTGGCCGAAATAGACGCGGCTCATGCCTTGCGGCGCGCGATCGATGATCATCTTGGCGAGCCGGATGGAAGCATCAGTGCCGTGCCCGACATAGGCGTGATAATAGGCGAGGTTCCTAGCCTGTTCAGCGATGGCGTCGGCGATTTTCTGGCGGCCATAGCCGACATTGACGCAATAGAGGCCGGCAAAGGCGTCGATGCTCTTCCTGCCGTTGGTGTCCCAGATCGTCACGCCTTCGCCACCGGCCATGATGCGGGTCGGCGTCTCGCCGCGCGCATGCATGCCCATATGGGTGGAAGGGTGAAAGAAATGGTCGCGGTCCCATGCGGCCAGTTCGTTTGATTTGTCGAGCATGATGTTCTCCTTTGCAGATTTCGCCGCCGGCTCAGGTCAGATCCAGGCACACATATTTGAGGTCGGTGAAGGCCTCGATCCCGTGGCGGGAGCCCTCGCGGCCGAGCCCGGATTGCTTGACGCCGCCGAAAGGGATCGGCGCGCCGGTGATCTTGACGCGGTTGATGGCGACCATGCCATAGTCCAGCGCATTCGCCATGCGCCGCTGCCGCGCACCGTTTTCGGTCACCACATAGGCGACGAGACCATATTCGGTGGCGTTGGCGCGGGTGACAACTTCATCCTCCCTGTCGAAGGCGGTGACGGCGGCGACCGGGCCAAAAGTTTCCTCGCGCATGATGAGCGCATCGTCGGACACGTCGGCCAGCAGCGTCGGCTGAAAGAACAGCGGCCCGGATTCATGGCGTGATCCGCCGCAGACCAAACGCGCCCCGCGCGCCAGTGCGTCGGCGACCTGCTCTTCGACCTTGGCGATGGCGCGCTCATGCATCAGTGGGCCGATGTCGGCGTCGGGGCTGAGGCCACCGGCCACCTTCAGGGCCTGTATCCGGCGCGTGAAGGCGGTGCAAAACGCCTCGTAAAGCGGACGCTCGACATAGATGCGGTTGGCGGCGAGACAGTCCTGACCGGAAGTTGCGAATTTGGCGTCGAGCGCGATCTGTGCGGCACGCTCCGGGTCGGCGTCAGCGAAGACGATCAGCGGCGCATGGCCGCCCAGTTCCATGACCAGCCGCTTCATGGTGGGCGCGCAATGGCCGGCGATCCGCCGCCCGATTTCGGTGGACCCGGTGAAGCTCAGCGCCCGCACGCGGGTGTCTGTACACAGCATTTCGACAATGGGCGCGGCAGCACCCGTGACGATGTTGAACACGCCCGCCGGAAGACCGGCGCGCTCGCCGAGTTCAGCCAACGCCAGCGCCGACAAAGGTGTCTGCGAGGAAGGATGCGCCACCACGGTGCAGCCGGCGGCAAGGGCGGCGGCGGCCTTGCGCGTCAGCATGGCGGACGGAAAGTTCCACGGCGTCACCACGCCGACCACGCCGAGCGGCTCGCGTCGCACCGCCATTTCGGCGCCGGGCAGATGGCTGCTCACCCCCTCGACATTCAGCCGCTTGGCTTCCTCCGCATACCATTCGACGAAGGAGGCGGCATAGTCGATCTCGCCCCGCGATTCCTTCAGCGGCTTGCCTTGTTCGAGCGTCATCAGCAAGGCGAGGTCCTCCTTGGCCGCGACGATCAGTTCGTACCAAGCGCGCAACAGGCGCGAGCGCTCCTGCGGCAGCAGGGCGCGCCAGGCGGGAAACGCGTCTGACGCCGCCGAAATGGCGTCTGCGGTCTGGCCTTCGTCAAGCGCGGCCACAAAGGCGAGTGTCGCGCCGCTAAATGGATCGGTCACTTCGAAACTGCTGGCCGTCGCGCTGGCGGTCCAATGGCCGCCGACATAGGCGAGTTCGCGATAAAGTCGCCGGTCATTCAGGTGGTCGAGCGCTTCGTGGCGCTGCTGACGGGCAAAGTGCGCGGACATGGCGTGGCCTCCCTGTGATGGGGACAGTCTAGGCCTGATTGCGCGAGAGAAAGTCCGTTGCGGACGCCCAGGATAGAGAAAGTCTCTATTCGTCGCGGGAGACGTGGATCAATTCTCCGTTGCAGTCAGTCTGGCTGACCAGCCAACTCGGCCAGCGGCAGCACCGTGTCGTCCTTGACGGTCTTGGTGACGATGTAGGTGAAATAACGGTCGATGCCGATCTCACGTTCCAGGAGCGAATCGATCAGCCGCTGATAGGCGTCGATATCGCGCGTCATCACCTTTAGCAGATAGTCAACACCGCCCCCCACAGACCAGCAGGCGACGATTTCGGGCATGTCGCGCACCACGCGCTCGAATCGGTCGAAGTCGGCCTGCCGGTGGTTGGCGAGCGTCACTTCCACCAGAACGCTGGTGACGGGGGCGATCGCACGCACCGAGATGCGGGCATGGTAACCGGTGACGACGCCAGCCTTTTCAAGCTTCGCGAGCCGCATCCAGCATGGCGTCGGCGACAATCCCACCTGTTCGGCGAGCTTCAGCTTGGTGATGCGCCCGTCGCGCTGGATCGCGTCAAGGATTTTCAGGTCTGTCGCGTCGAGCTTCGTGGCGGCCATGGCGTTCCGGTTTCGTGCTGCGGTCGCACCATGCAGGCGAATGATTTCGATTGTCAATTGAACTGATTTCGATCTCTAATGAAGTCATGACACAATGGCGACCCGACCCGGCCCTGATCCGCCGCCCTGCCTATCTTTCGCTGGCCGACCAATTCGCCCGCGCCATCCATGACGGCCGGCTCGAAAATGGCGAACGCCTGCCCACCCACAGGGCGCTGGCGGATGAGTTGGGACTGTCGGTGCAAACGGTGAGCCGGGCCTATGAGGAGCTGATACGGCGCGGGCTCATCGTCGGCGAGATCGGCCGTGGCAGCTTCGTGCAGACCCAGCGCCGCGAACCCGATCCGCCCTATCTGCCGGAACGGCCCGGCGAGGTCATCGACCTGTCGATTCTCAAGCCCGTGTGCGAACTGATGCATCTGGAGCAGCTGAAGCAGGGCCTGGCGTGGCTCGCCGGGGAACTGCCGGCCAGTTCGGCGCTGTCGTTCCGCCCCAACATGGTGTTCCCCCGCCACCGCGCCGTGGCGGTGGAATGGCTGCGCGCCTGCGGACTGGAGATCTCGCCGCAGAACATAACCCTGACCAATGGCGCGACCGGGGGCATGACCGTGGCGCTGATGAGCGTCGCACCGCCCGGCTCCACCGTGGCCACGGAAGCCGTCGGCCACCACACCCTGGTGCCTCTGGCGCGTTATTGCGGGTTCAACCTCGAGGGGTTGCCGCTCGACGAAGAGGGCATCATACCCGAAGCGCTCGACGCCGCCTGCCGCCAGAGCGATATCCGCGCTGTGTTCGTGCAGCCCTCGGTCATCAACCCTACCGCATCGCTGATGGGCTCGGTGCGGCGCTCCCGGCTGGCCGAAGTGGCGCGACTGCACGACATAGCCATCATCGAGAACGATGTGCTCGGCCCGCTGGTCGAGGATCGCGCCCCGCCCGTCGCCCATTTCGCACCGGAGCGCACGCTCTACGTCACTTCGTTCAGCAAGATTACCGTGCCCGGCCTGCGCATCGGCTATCTGGCCGTGCCGGACCGCTATGTCACGGCTGCAGCCAACCGGCATCTGGTGACGAACTGGATGGCCACGCCCATGGTGGCCGAGATCGCCAGCAAATGGGTGAGCGACGGCACCGCCATGGAACTGGTGCGCTGGCAGCGCCAGGCCGTGCGCAGCCGCCTCGACATTGCCAGCGAGGTGCTGGACGGGGTCGCCTTCCGTGCCCATCGCGACGGCCTGCATATCTGGCTGCCGCTGCCGGATGGCCGCGCCGAGGAAGATTTCGTCGCGCAGGCGCGCCTGCAAAGCGTAGCCATTGCGCCGGGCGCCTCCTTCCGCATCGCGGAGGAAGCGCGGCAGCCAGCGGTGCGCATTTCGCTCGGCTCGACCACCGAAAGCGAGTTGCGCACCGGACTCGGCGTGGTCAACCGGCTGCTGCTGGCCGACCCCGAACATCTGCTGCTGGCGATCTAGGCCGGCATCACCTGGGCGATGCGACCGGCCGTCCATGGCAGGATTTCAACGAAACGACAAATATTGTCATGGTACTATTTTGGTAATTGACATGATTTGAAGTCGTCCTCATCGTAAAGGCCAGAACGTCCTCTTGAGCGGGGAGAGACATTGGCCGAACCCATCGTCAAGATCGATTCGATCTCCAAGAGCTTCGGCGCCTTCAAGGTGCTTGACGGGCTTTCCATGCAGGTCATGCCCGGTGAAAAACTTGCACTGATCGGCCCGTCGGGGTCCGGCAAGACGACTATCCTGCGCATCCTCATGACGCTGGAGCGTATCGACAGCGGCCACATCGAGGTCGGGGGAGAGCAACTTTACCACATGCAGCGCGGGGGCGCGCTGGTGACGGCCGACGAGCGGCATCTGGCAAAGATGCGCCAGAAGATCGGCATGGTGTTCCAGCTCTTCAACCTGTTTCCGCACAAATGCGTGCTCGACAACGTCACCCTGGCGCCGATGCTGACCAAAGGCGTGCCAAAAGCGCAGGCGCAGAAGCGCGCCATGGAACTGCTCGACATGGTCGGCATGGCCGACAAGGCCAAGGCCATGCCCGCGCAGCTTTCCGGCGGCCAGAAGCAGCGCGTGGCGATCGCCCGGGCGCTGGCGCTGTCTCCGAAGATCATGCTGTTCGATGAGGTCACCTCCGCGCTTGATCCGGAACTGGTCGAGGAAGTGCTGAACGTCATGCGCCGGCTGGCCGACGAGACCGACATGACCATGCTTCTGGTGACGCATGAGATGGGGTTCGCCCATGACTTCGCCGACCGCGTGCTGTTCTTCGACCGTGGCCGCATCGTGGAGGAAGGAAAGCCGGAAGAAATCTTCCGCAATCCGAAGCAGGAGCGCACGCAAAGCTTCCTGAAGAAGATCATCGCGGCCGGACATCGGGTCTGACCGCGTGGCGCGACTTGCCGCGCTGAATGGAGCAGAAACCGCAAGACACAAAAACAGAAGAGGAACCGGGAACAATGAAGAAAATGGGAATTCTTGCAGGCGCCGCCGGGCTGGCCTTCGCTGCCGTTCTGGCCGCTTCGACCGCGGCAAATGCCGATGACGCAAAACTGGAGCAGCTGAAGGCGCAGGGTTTCGCCCGCCTCGCCATCGCCAACGAGCCGCCCTATACGGCGGTGGCCGCCGACGGCAAAGTGTCCGGCGCCGCCCCCGATGTGGCGCGCGAGGTGTTCAAGCGTCTCGGCGTGGAGGACGTCGCCGCCTCGATCTCCGAATATGGAGCCATGATCCCCGGCCTGCAGGCCGGGCGTTTCGATGTCGTCACGGCCGGTCTGTTCATGAAGCCGGAACGCTGCGCGGCCGTCGCCTATTCGGAGCCGGTGCTGTGCGATGCCGAGGCGATGTTGGTGAAGAAGGGCAACCCCAAGGGCTTCAAGAGCTATGAGGACATCGCCAACGACCCAACAGCGAAGATCGGCGCGCCGGGCGGCGGCACCGAGGAGAAGCTGGCGCTCAACGCCGGCGTGCCGCGCGACCGCGTGATCGTGGTGCCGGACGGCCAGAGCGGCCTCAAGATGGTGCAGGACGGCCGCATCGACGCCTATTCGCTGCCGGTGCTGTCGATCAACGATCTGGTCCAGAAGGCCAACGATCCGAACCTCGAGGTCATCGCACCTGTCGAGGGCGCGCCGGTCTATTGCGACGGCGCCGCCTTCAACAAGAAGGACACAGCATTGCGCGACGCCTTCGACGTCGAACTGGCGAAAATGAAGGAATCCGGAGAGTTCGCCAAGATCATCGAGCCCTATGGCTTCTCAGCCGCCGCGGCGATCTCGACGACCCGCGAGAAGCAGTGCGCCGCCCAGTAAACTTCGTCCTCTCATGCGACGGTTGCGTGATCATCCTCTCCCAATCTGGGAGAGGAACTGAAAACCGGAGCCGGCTATCTTCTCTTCTGCCGGGAGAGAGGATTCCCGGGCGGGACGCGGGCCGGGTGAGAGGAAATTCGCAAACCGAACTCGACAGGGCTCCATGATCGACTGGTCCGGATATGTCGGCCTGATGCTGCAAGGCGCGCTCGTCACCATCGAGCTGACGCTGATGGGCTCGGTGCTGGCGCTTTTCATGGCTTTCCTGGCGGGGCTCGGCCGTCTGTCGCGCTTTTTCGCCGTCAGGGCTCTGGCCACCGCCTATATCGAATTCTTTCGCGGCACCTCGATCTTCGTGCAACTTTTCTGGGCCTATTTCGTGCTGCCGCTGCTCGGCATCGAACTGACGCCCTTGCAGGCCGGCGTGCTGGCGCTCGGCCTCAATGTCGGCGCCTATGGGGCGGAGGTGGTGCGCGGGGCTGTGCGATCCATCGGCAAGGAGCAGTATGAGGCCTGCGTGGCGCTCAATCTCGGCCGCTGGCAGGGCATGCGCCATGTCATTCTGCCGCAGGCCTTCCTCCTCATGCTGCCGACGTTCGGCAACAACGCCATCGAACTGTTGAAGGCGACTTCGATCGTGTCATTGATCTCGCTGGCCGACCTCACCTTTCAGGCGCAGGTGGTGCGCGCCCAGACCGGCAATACGCTGGTGCCGTTCACCGCCATCCTGATCGGCTACTTCGCACTGGCGATGATCCTCTCATGGGGCGTGCGCAGCCTTGAGCGGCGACTGTCGCGCGGCATCGACGGGGTGCGTGTGTAATGGAATGGGATTGGAACTTCGTCCGGGAGATCATGCCCACCCTTATCGAGGGGGTGAAGATCACCATTCTGGCCACCATCCTTGGCTCGGCGCTGGCCGCGGCGGTCGGGCTGGTCATCGCCCTCCTGCGCCGGTCTTCCAACCGGCTGGTGGCGCGGCCGGTGGCTTTCGTTGCGGAATTCATCCGTGGCACGCCGCTTCTGGTGCAGCTCTACTTCATCTTCTACATCCTGCCCGATTTCGGCATCCTTTTGCCGCCATTGCTGGCCGGCGTCATCGGGCTGGGCCTGCACTACGGCACCTATACGGCGGAGGTGTACCGGGCGGGCATCGACAACGTGCCGCGCGGGCAATGGGAGGCGGCGAAGGCCTGCAATCTTGGTGCGCGCCAGACATGGATGCACATCATCCTGCCGCAGGCCATTCCACCGATGATTCCGGCGCTGGCCAACTACTTCATCGCCATGTTCAAGGAAACGCCGCTCCTGTCAGCCATCACCGTCCTGGAACTGATGAACCAGGCCAAGAGCGTCGCCAACACTTATTACCGCTACCTCGAGCCAATGACGCTGGTCGGCGCCTTCTTCCTCGTCATCAGCCTGTTTTCGGTGGTGCTGCTGCGCTGGCTGGAACGGCGTTACGGACGCGTGGAGAACTAGACCATGAACGCTTCGGCCGATATCCGCCTGCATGGCGGCCGCCCGCCGCTTGATCCGCGCCCAATGGAAAAGCGCGTCGGCCTCGTCATCCTCGCCACAGACCACACCACGGAGCCCGATTTCCGTCGAATGGTGGCGAGCGATCGTGTCGGCGTCTATGTGGCGCGCATCGCCTACGCCAACCCGACCACGCCGGAAAACCTGCGCCGCATGCAGCCAGCGCTGACCGCAGGCGCGTCACTGATCCTGCCGGGCGAGCCGCTCGACGCCATCTGCTATTCCTGCACCTCGGCCTCTGTGGTGATCGGCGACGACGAGATCAAGACGGCGATCCACGCCGCCAGGCCGGGCGCGCCGGTGGTGACGCCGACCATGGCGGCGATGCGCGGCCTGAAGGCGCTCGACGCCCGACGCATCAGCGTGCTCACCCCCTATGTGGCCGAGACCGGCCGGCCGATGGCCGACTACTTCCGCCGGCACGGGTTCGATCTGGCAAGCTTCACCTGTCTCGGGCTGGATGACGACCGCGAGATGGCGCGCATCCGGCCCTCGGCTCTGGTCGATCTGGCGCAAGAGGCCACGGCCGCCGATGCGGAGGCGCTGTTCATTTCTTGCACGGCGCTGCGTTCCGCCGGCGTCGCAGCGGAAATCGAGGCGGCGATCGGCCGTCCCGTGGTGACCTCCAATCAGGCGACGGCGTGGAATTGCCTGCGCCTGTGCGGCGATACTGAGCCACGTCCGAAATGGGGGCGGCTGATGACCTTGCCGCTTGCCTGCGATTGATCGCCATGCAGACAGTCCCTCTCCGTGACATTGAAGTTGCACGCCAGCACATCGCCGGCCGTATCGAGCCAACGCCGACGGTTCTTTCTGCAACGCTGAGCGAGCGGTTCGGCGTCCCGGTGCATCTCAAGCTGGAAGAGCGCCAGAGCACCGGCAGCTTCAAGCTGCGCGGCGCGTCCAATGCGATCGCCTCATTGAGCAGTCAGGAGAAGGCGCGTGGCGTGGTGGCCGCCTCCACCGGCAATCACGGCCGGGCGCTGGCCCATGCGGCGCGGCTGGAAGGCGTGCGCGCCGTGATCTGCATGTCGAAACTGGTGCCGGCCAACAAGGTCGACGAAATCCGCCGCCTCGGCGCGGAAATCCGCATCGTCGGCAACAGCCAGGACGACGCGCAGGTCGAGGTGGACCGGCTGGTCGTGCAGGAGGGGCTGGCGATGGTGCCGCCCTTCGACGATCCCGCCATCATCGCGGGGCAAGGCACGCTCGGGCTGGAGATCGTGGAAGCCGTGCCGGATGTGGCCACGGTGCTGGTGCCGCTATCCGGCGGCGGGCTGGCGGCGGGCGTTGCCGCCGCGGTCAAGGGCCTGAAGCCGTCGGCAAAAATCATCGGCATTTCCATGGAGCGCGGGGCCGCGATGAAGGCGAGCCTCGATGCCGGCCGGCCGGTGCAGGTCGAGGAGATGCCGACGCTGGCGGATTCGCTCGGCGGCGGCATCGGTCTCGACAACCGGCTGACCTTCGCCATGTGCCGCGACCTTCTGGACGATGTGGTGCTGCTTTCCGAGGGCGAGATCGCCGCCGGCATCGTCCATGCCTATGAGCAGGAACGCGAGATCGTGGAGGGTGCCGGGGCGGTCGGCATCGCCGCGCTTCTGGCCGGCAAGGCGAAGCCATCCGGGCCGACCGTCCTCATCCTGTCCGGCCGCAATATCGACATGAGCCAGCACAGAAACATCGTGTGCGGGACGACGCAAACGGAGCGGGCGGCATGAGATCGATGACCATTCTCACCGAAGCCGAACTGCGGCGCATCGTGAAGCTGGATCTGGACGCGGTGGCCTGTGTCGAGAACGCCTTCCGCGCGCTGGCCACGCAGAAGGTGGCGATGCCGCCCATCCTGCGGCTCGACATTCCCGAGCAGCGCGGCGAAGTGGACGTCAAGACCGCCTACGTGCCGGGCATTGACGGCTTCGCTATCAAGATCAGCCCCGGTTTCTTCGACAATCCGAAGCTTGGGCTGCCGAGCACCAACGGGCTGATGGTGCTGCTTTCGGCCACTACCGGGCTGACTGAGGCGCTGCTGCTCGACAATGGCTATCTCACCGATATCCGCACGGCGGCCGCCGGCGCCGTGGCGGCCAGATATCTGGCGCGCGAGGATGCGGCGGTCGCCGCCATTTTCGGCGCGGGGATGCAGGCTAAGATGCAGTTGGAGGCGCTGAAGCTGGTGCGACCGATCAGGCAGGCGCGCATCTGGGCTCGCGATCCGGCAAGCGCCGAGCGCACGGCCGGCGAATTGCGTGAACGGCTGGGCATCGAGGTACGCGCCGAGCCGGACGCGGCCAAAGCGGCCGCCGACGCCGACGTGATCGTGACCGCCACGCCCGCATCCGAACCGCTCATCCATGCCGGCTTCATCACCGCCGGCCAGCATATAACCGCCATGGGCTCGGACGCCGAACACAAGAACGAGATCGCGCCGGCGATCATCCGCATGGCCGATCTGTATGTCGCCGACAGCGCCGCGCAGACGCGCCGGCTGGGTGAGTTGCATCATGCGATTGCTGCCGGACTGGTCGCCGCCGATACCGGGGTGACGGAACTCGGCCAGATTATCGCCGGCCTCCGGCGCGGCCGCCGCTCCGCCGCCGACATCACGCTGGCCGATCTTACCGGAACCGGCGTGCAGGACACCGCAATCGCCACGCTCGCCCGCGACCGCGCCAAGGCAGCCGGGGCGGGAACCATTCTGGAAAGCTGATGCCGGCCGCGAGGCTTAACGAAGGACGTCAACAATGCAGCCAAACCTGAAATTCAGCCGGGAGGAATATGCCGGGCGTCTGGAAAAGACGCGCCGGGCGATGGAGGCGAAAGGCGTCGATCTCCTGATCTGCTCCGATCCCTCCAACATGGCCTGGCTGACCGGATATGACGGCTGGTCGTTCTATGTGCATCAGGCCGTCATCGTGCCGCCGGAGGGCGAGCCGATCTGGTTCGGGCGCGGGCAGGACGCCAACGGGGCAAGGCGCACGGCCTATCTGAAGCCGGATAACATCATCGGCTATCCCGACCACTACGTGCAGTCCACCGAGCGCCATCCGATGGACTATCTGGCCGGCATTCTCTCGGACAAGGGCTGGGGCGCGAAGCGCATCGGCGTCGAGATGGACAATTACTGGTTCTCCGCCAAAGCCTTCGCCTCCCTGCAGCAGCACCTGCCCAACGCCCGCTTCAGCGACGCCACCGCGCTGGTGAACTGGCAGCGGGCGGTGAAAAGCCCGGCCGAGATCGGCTATATGAAGAAGGCCGCGCGCATTGTGGAGGCCATGCATCAGCGCATCTTCGACAAGGTCGAGGTGGGCATGCGCAAATGCGATCTGGTGGCCGAGATCTATGACGCCGGCACGCGCGGCGTCGACGGCCCCGATGGCCGGTTCGGGGGCGATTACCCGGCCATTGTGCCGCTACTGCCTTCCGGCGCCGATGCGTCCGCGCCGCATCTCACCTGGGACGACAGGCCGATGAAGGCGGGCGAAGGCACCTTCTTTGAAATCGCCGGCTGTTATAACCGCTACCACTGCCCGCTTTCCCGAACGGTATTCCTTGGCAAACCAACGCAAGCTTTCCTCGATGCCGAGAAGGCGACGCTGGAGGGTATGGAGGCCGGGCTGGCGGCTGCGAAGCCCGGCAATGCCTGCGAGGATATCGCCAACGCCTTCTTCGCCGTCCTGAAGAGATACGGCATCGTCAAGGACAACCGTACCGGCTATTCGATCGGGCTCTCCTATCCGCCGGACTGGGGCGAACGCACCATGAGCCTGCGTCCCGGAGACCGCACCGAACTGAAACCCGGCATGACCTTCCATTTCATGACCGGCCTGTGGCTTCAGGACATGGGGCTGGAAATCACCGAGTCCCTCCTGATCATCGATACCGGCGTCGAATGTCTCGCCAATGTTCCCCGCAAGCTGGTGGTGAAGGACTAGGACATGCTGAAGCCTTCCCCCATTTCCCCAACCGTCGATTTCGACCGCGACGGGGTGCAGCACGGTTTCCTGCGCCTGCCCTACAGCCGCGACGATTCCGCCTGGGGCTCGGTGATGATCCCGATCTGCGTGGTCAGGAACGGCGAGGGCCCGACGGCGCTGCTGACCGGGGCCAATCATGGCGACGAATATGAGGGACCGCTGGCGCTTTACGAACTGGCGCGCACGCTCAAGCCCGACCAAGTTTCTGGAACGGTCATCATCGTGCCGGCCATGAACCATCCGGCCTTCCGCGCCGGCACGCGCACCTCGCCCATCGACAAGGGCAACATGAACCGTTCGTTCCCCGGCAGGCCGGATGGTACGGCGACGGAAAAGATCGCCGACTATTTCCAGCGCGAACTGCTGCCGCGCGCCGACCTCGTCTTCGATTTCCATTCCGGCGGGCGCACGCTGGATTTCCTGCCCTATTGCGCGGCCCACATACTGCCGGACAAGGCGCAGGAGGCGAAGGCCTTCGCGGCGGTGGAAGCTTTCGCGGCGCCGTACTCGATGAAGATGCTCGAGATCGATACCGTGGGGATGTACGACACGGCCGCCGAAGAAATGGGCAAGGTCTTCGTCACCACGGAGCTTGGGGGCGGCGGTACGGCCCGTGCCGAAACGGTGCGCATTGCAAGACGCGGCATCGCCAATGTGCTGCGCCATGCCGGCATGCTGGAAGGAGCGGTCGAGAAGGCCGAGACCCGCTGGCTCGATATGCCGTCCGACGATTGCTTCACCTTCGCCGAGGATGACGGCCTGTTCGAGACCATGGTGGACCTTGGCGAGGACGTGCGTGAGGGCATGGTCATCGCGCGCATCCATTCCATAGGGCGCACCGGGGTCGCCCCGCAGGAGATCCGGGCGAAAATGTCCGGGCTCCTTGTGGCGCGGCACTTTCCCGGTCTGGTAAAGGCAGGCGACTGCATGTGCGTGCTGGCGCAATAATCCAGACCGCACCGCCGAACGCCTGGCCCTCCAGATGCGTTACGCCATCGTTCCGGCGGCATGCCTGAGGCTGTCGGCGAGCAATCCGGCCCAGTCCTCCACAGCCTGTCTGCCGCCGGTCAGATCGTTGCGGATCTCGAACTCGACACAAGGATACCCGCGTTTCTCACCGTGGACGGGAATGGCGTAGTCGGTGTCGTCGCCCACCGCATAGGGCTGGTTCACGCCCACCTCGTAATCGGTGTTGGCTTCAAGATAGCGGACGATCTGCGGCGATAGCACGGTATCGCGGTTGAACAGCACGCCGATCTGCCATGGGCGGGAAACGCCTTTGTAGACCGGCGTGAAGGAGTGCACAGTAGCCAGGATCGTCCTGCGCCCTGCCGCATCGCGGGCGTCTAGCGCCTGCGTCACCGCGTCGTGGAACGGCTGGAATATCTCCGCAACCCGCGCCTCGATTTCCTCGGGCGGCAGGTTCGCATTGCCCGGAATGACGGTGGTTTCACTGATATCGGGAATGAAGGACGCCACGTCGGGCTGGCGATTGCAATCGCAGACCAGACGCGAATAGCGTTGCATATAGAGCGGCGCGTCCAGCAGCCTGGCGAGTTCCATGGCGATGTCGCGGGCCCCGATATCCCACGCGATATGTCGTGAACGGTCCGCCTCGTCGAGCCCCAGCGTACCAAGCCTGGCGGGAACGAGCCGGCCGGCATGTTCGCAGATCAGGAAGAAGTCCGATCCGCCTTGCGGGTTGAAAACCTCCAGCGGATGCGGCTCGTCCACGGCCAGAAGCCGATGCGGCAAGACGGCGGGAGGCTGTGGCGACATGGATGCCCTCCGATGTACGAAATTGTACAAAATCGCTATTCCCCTTCTACTTGTATCTTTTGGTTGACGCAAACGCCTATTCACGAATACGCTTGCTCCAGCAGCAAACGGGGAACGATAGCGAGCGTGTCAGCGCCGGAAGTCATCACTGCGGACAACCTGACCCGCCGCTTCGGCGGACTGGTGGCGGTCGAGGGCTATTCGCTGGCGTTACGCGCCGGCGAACTTGTCGGCCTGATCGGGCCTAATGGCGCGGGCAAGACAACGGCGTTCAATCTGTTGACCGGGGTCATCCGACCGACATCCGGGCGTATCCGGATCGCCGGCGAGGACCTTACCGGGCGCGCGCCCAATGCGCTGGCGCGCCGCGGCATCGCCCGCACTTTCCAGAACATCCGCCTGTTCAGCGACCTTTCCGTCCTGGAAAACATCATGTGCGGTGCGCATATGCGCTATGGCGCTTCCATCTTCCCCACCCTGTTCCAATTGCCGGCCTTCCGCCGCGCCGAGCGCGTGATTGAACAACGGGCGATGGAAATATCGGAACTGACCGGGCTTACCCATCTGATGGGACGACGCGCCGGCGATCTTTCCTATGGCGACCAGCGTCGGGTCGAGATCGCGCGTGCGCTCGCCAGTGAGCCAACCGCCTTGCTGCTTGACGAGCCGGCAGCCGGCCTCAACCCGTCGGAGACGGAAACGCTGGTCGACCTGATACGCGGGATCAACCGGCAACTCGGCGCCGCCGTGATGGTCGTCGAGCACGACATGCGTCTGGTCATGGGGTTGTGCCAGCGCGTTCAGGTGCTCAATCGCGGCCGGCTGGTGGCGGACGGCACACCAGCCGAGGTGCAGAACAATCCCGGCGTTATCGAAGCCTATCTCGGCACAAGGCGAAATGGCGGCGCAAATGCTTGAGGTGCGCGACCTGCATGTGTTTCGCGGCGCGACCCACGTGCTCAAGGGCATATCGCTCGACGTGCGCGAGGGCGAGATGGCGGCGCTGATCGGCGCCAACGGGGCTGGCAAATCGACCACATTGCAGACGCTTTCCGGGCTGTTGCGGCCACGTTCGGGAACCGCCGTCTTCCAGGGCGCCTCGGGGCCTGTCGATCTCACCCGTAAGCCTCCCGAGCGGATCGTCGGCGAAGGGCTGGTGCAGTCGCCGGAGGGGCGGCAGATTTTCCAGTCGCTCAGCGTGGCGGAGAACCTTGCCATGGGCGCTTATCTGCGGACCGACCGCGACGAGGTGCGCCAGACGCTGGAGCGTGTCCACGACCTGTTTCCGATCCTGAAAGAGCGCGCGAAAGCGGCTGGCGGCACCTTGTCGGGAGGCGAACAGATGATGCTCGCCATCGGCCGTGCGCTCCTGGCGCAGCCGCGACTCCTGCTGCTCGATGAACCTTCGCTCGGACTGGCACCGCAGATGATCGAGCGCATCTTCGACGTGATCGCGACCCTGAAGCAGCAGGGCACGACGATCCTGCTGGTCGAGCAGAACGCCGCCATGGCGCTCGACATCGCCGACCGGGCCTATGTGCTTGAAAACGGCGTCATCACCTTGTCGGGAACGGGGCCGGAACTTGCCGGCAACGACCGCGTGCGGCGGGCCTATCTGGGGATGGCGCAATGAGCCAGTATGTCTTCCAGCAGATCATCAACGGGCTGGCGCTGGGCAGCCTTTACGCGCTGGTGGCCATCGGTTTCTCGATGATCTACGGCATCGTGCGGCTGATCAATTTCGCCCATGGCGATCTGGTGATGATCGGCGCTTTCACCACGCTTGCCCTCGTCGGCTAC
This sequence comes from Aquamicrobium ahrensii, assembly GCF_040545755.1. NCBI lineage: Bacteria > Pseudomonadati > Pseudomonadota > Alphaproteobacteria > Hyphomicrobiales > Phyllobacteriaceae > Aquamicrobium > Aquamicrobium ahrensii. Next base: position 7,096 of record NZ_JBEPMN010000020.1, on the reverse strand, counting down.
GGGGTGCCATGGCCCCTGATCCTGATGTTCGTGCTGCTGGTCGGCGCGCTGGCCGGGATGACCATCGAGGCGACGGTGTTCCGCCCGATGCGCGGAGCGCAGCAGGTGACGGGCTTCATCGCCACGCTGGCGGTCTCGATCGTCATCCAGAACACCGGACTGATGCTCTTGTCCGGCCAGCCGCGCAACTTCCTGTTTCCCACCTTCATGCGTCAGCGCGTCCAGATCGGCGCGGTCAGCGCCTCGCTCACCGATCTCACCATCATCGGCCTCACCGTGATGCTGATCGCGCTGCTGCTCGTGATCGTCTACCGGACGCGGTTGGGCGCTGCGATGCGCGCCACCGCCGACAATCTGACGGCGGCGCGGCTGATGGGCATCGCCGTCAACCGCACGATCCTGACCGCCTTCGCGATCGGCTCGGCGCTGGCCGCCGCGGCGGGCCTGCTGTGGGGTGGCAAGTTCGGGCAGATCGATCCGCTGCTCGGCTTCGCGCCGGGGCTCAAGGCCTTCATCGCCTGCGTGATCGGCGGTGTGGGCTCGATCGGCGGAGCCATGCTGGGCGGCTATCTTCTGGGGCTGGCCGAAGTGCTGTTCGTCGGCTTGCTGCCACCTCAGTTTGCCGGCTATCGCGACGTGTTCGTGTTCACGCTGCTGATCGTCATCCTGCTTCTCAAGCCATCGGGACTGTTCGTGCGCCATGTCGAAGAAAGAGCCTGACATGGCGGCAGCCCGCAGCGTCACCGGTCCGGTCGCCGGCATCGCCGTCCTGTGCGCCTGCGCCGTGCTCGTCTATGGCGCACAGGCCAGGCTCAGCCCCTATCTGGTGACGCTGCTCGCCATCATGCTCATCAACGTGTCGCTGGCGGTTTCGCTCAACATAAGCAATGGGCTGGCCGGCCTGTTCTCCCTCGGTCACCCGGCCTTCATGACCATCGGCGCTTACGTCTCGGCGGTGCTGACCTTCCCGCCCGGGCGCAAGGACTTCATGCTGCCGGACCTGCCGTCATTCCTGATGTCGACCCAGCTTCCGCTGCTGCCGGCGCTGGCGGTGGCCGGCATCCTCGGGGCGGTCATCGCCTTCCTCGTCGGCCTGCCGGTGCTGCGGCTGAAAGGCCATTATCTGGCCGTGGCGACGCTGGGCCTGATCGTCATCGTGCAGGGGCTGGCCACCAACTGGAGCGGCCTGACAAGGGGTGGCTCGGGCCTCAATGGCATTCCGAGGCTCACCGGCGTCTGGTGGTGCTTCGGCTTCGCCGCTCTGGTCGTCTACACGGCGCTGCGCCTGAAATTCTCCTCATTGGGCCGGGCGATGATGGCCACGCGCGAAAACGCGCTGGCGGCTGAAAGCTCCGGCGTCAGCACCTATCGCATCCGCATGCTGGCCTTCGTGCTCGGCGCCTTCTTCGCCGCCATCGCCGGCGGTCTCATGGTGCACCTGATCACCGTGGTGACGCCAAAATCCTACTCCGTGGTGCTGGCTTTCAACCTTGTCGCCATGGTGGTGATTGGTGGAACCGGCAGCATCACCGGCTCCATCGCAGCCGCCGTCGCGGTCACCGGCCTGTCGGAAGCCGTGCGCCCGCTGGAGGAAAAGCTCGGCCTCTACGGGCTCAGCCAAGTGATCGTGGCGCTTGGCCTGATCCTCGTTCTGTTCTTCCGCCCGAACGGCTTGCTGGGCTCCGGCGAGCCGCGTTTCGTGCGTCGCATCTTCGGAGGTTCCCTGCCATGAGCGCACCGCGCCCGCGCGACATCTACGCCTCGCGCGTTCAGCCTATTGTGGCCGAGCGCACCGGCCTGCTGATCATCGACGCCCAGAACTGGGTGATGGACGAACCCAACCGCCAGCCCCGGCCGACTTTCTACCGGCAGGCGCGCGAAACCGTCATCCCCAATCTGCAAAGGCTGGCGGCGGCCTGCCGCCGGCACGGTGTCGAGGTGATCTATACGGTGATGGAGAACTTCACCGGGGACGGCCGTGACCGCAGCCTCGATTACAAGTTGTCGAACTTCTTCATCGCCAGGGGTTCGCACGACGCAAGGGTGATCGACGAACTGGCCCCGGTCGGCGACGAGATGATCATCCCCAAAACCTCTTCCAGCCTCTTCAACTCGACCAATTTCGAATATCTGGTGCGCAATATCGGTCTCGACACAATCATCGTCACCGGCTTCCTCACCGACCAGTGCGTCGACCACACCATCCGCGACGGCGCGGATCGTGGCTTCCACATGATCTGCGTCAGCGACGGCTGCGCCACCGACACGCAAGAGCGCCACGTCGCGGCGCTCAACGCCTTCAAGGGTTACTGCCGGACCGAAACCACCGACAGTCTCTTCGGCCAGATCGGTTCCTGACCGGTCCCGGCGTTCAGTAAGCCGCGCGGTAACGGGCGCATTGCTCCTCATCGGAAAGGTTGCGCATCAGCTCCGCCTCGAAGCGCTTGTGGGCAAGGTAGGCCCTCTTGAGATCAGCCCCAATCATCGCGTCCATATCGGCGTCCGCCTCGAACAGATCGAGCGCCGCATCCAGCGATTGCGGCAGGCGGGTGATGCCCAATCGTTCGAGTTCCGGGGCGGGCAGGCTTTGCGGCGCGCCTTCGCATACCTGGGCCATCGGCAGGCCGCGATCCAGCCCGTGGAGCCCGGCGGAAAGGATGGCGCCCAGCACCAGATATGGGCTTGCGGCGGCATCCGCGGCGCGGAATTCGAAATGGTATTGGCGCGATATGTCCGCGCCAGCGTCAGCGAAGACCGGGCAGATGCGGACACCGGCCTCGCGGTCGCGATAGCCGAGATTGTTGTATGCCGCGCTCCAGCGATTGGGGGTCAGTCTCAGATAGGAGATGGTCGAGGCGGCGGTCAGCGCGGTGATCGAGGGCATCTTTGCGAGTATGCCGAAAATGAACGCCCCGGCTGTGGCGGACAATCCGTCCTTGTGGCCGCGATCGTGGTTCACGGGTCGGCCGGTCGCCGCCTCGAACAGGCTGAAATGGACATGCACGCCGTTGCCCACGGCATCAGGCCGCAGGATCGGGGTGAAGCTGACCCCCCGGCCGAGCCGGGTGGCCACGGCGCGGGCAGTCTCGCGCACTGCGACCGCCTGATCCGCCGCCGTCACGCCGACCGCAGGCCCTACCGTGACCTCGTACTGCATCGGGCCGAACTCGGGCATGAAGGTGTCGAGTTCCAAACCTGCCTGCTGCAACGCGCCGAGGTAAGTTTCGGCGAACCGGTCCTGCCGGCGGAAGGCGTCGAGCGCGTAGCTGGCGTTGGGCCGCTCGTCGACGCCGTCATAGACGAACTCGTGCTCGAAGGCCGCGCGCACGCGCAAACCGTGACGCTCCTCCAGAGCGGCCACCACGCGCTTGAGGAAAGATCGCGGACATACCGGCCATGGTGTGCCGTCGAGCAGACAGATATCGCCCATGATGAAATTCTCGGCGGCATGATCCGGGCCGAAATCCACCCGGACATGCGTATTTGGATCGGGAACCAGAACCGTGTCGCCGAACGGCCCCCACGGGCTGGGCGCGATCGGGCCGTGCGCCGTGATCATGCTGTTGGTCGGCGTCCAGCCTATCCCCTTGCGCAGCCGCGTCTCGTAGTCGCGCGCGGGAAACCCTTTCCCCCGCACCTGGCCGGCGAGATCGCTGGTGCACAGCATGACGATTTCTTCGCGTTTCATTCAGTCTGCTCCAGTCGACTCATCGCTCTTCTGCGGCGAGCGGTTGAACTCCGATTCACGAGGCGAAAAGGGCTTGCGCAGCGCCTCCAGCATTTCCATGCGTTTGCGTCCGGCGTCGCCGCGCCTCAGGGCCACCGCCCCCACCAGCGCCTCCGCCAGCGCCAGACCGATGGTCAGCACGTCGAAGATCGACGGCGACGAGACCGGAAAGCGCAGCACGTGACGGGCCGACCGCACGGCGGGCGACTGCCAGTTGTCGGTCAGCAGCACCACGGTCGCCCCGCGTCGTGCGGCCGCTGCGGTGAACTCGATCACATCCTGCTGGTAGCGGCGCACATCTATGGCGACGAGCACGCTCGACTTGCCCATGTCGAGCAGGTTTTGCGGCCAGGTCTGCGTCTGGCCGTCGATGACCGTCACACGGCCGCGCAAGGCTGTCAGAAGGTCGGCAAAATAGCGTACGAGATTGAACGAGTAACGCCCACCGACCAGATGGATGTCGCGTCGCTCATTGGCCAGCAGCGCCGTCACCTCATCGAACTCCGCCAGTGTGTTGCTCTGGCGCAGCGTCTTGAGATGTTCCTCCATGGTGAGCACGAAGCGATCGAGAAAGCCGCCCTGCTCGCTTTCCGGCGGCCCCGGCTGCGTTTCGAAGCGTAGCAGCGGCGATTGCAAGGTCTGCTCGATATGCTGGTGGAGCGCCGCCTGGAAATCGGCATAGACAGAAAACCCCAGGCGCTTGACCAGGCGCAGCACCGTCGCTGTCGAGACTCCGCTTTCGTGAGCGAACTCGGCTACGGTGCGCAGGCCCGCCATGGGATAGTTGTCCATCAGGTAGCGGGCCGCACGGGCCTCGCGTGCGCCGAGCGAGGGCAGTTCATCGCGCAGGCGTTTCACCAGATCCGCAGTGTCGGAATATGTCATGCATCCTCACCCTTATTTGTATCAAACCAGACAAATCGCCAGAGAGAAAGAAAAATGTACGATTCGATTGACTCTTCCCGATACCTCTGTTGATCTAGACAAAAGACACAGGCCCTGCATTCCGGTTTGCGGGTTCAATGAAAACAGCAAAGGGGAAGACGGCAATGAAAAGGTTTCTCATCGCGTCCGTCGCGCTGGCGGCAATGGTGGGCGGTGCGCTCGCCCAGGAGACGATCAAGATCGGCGCACTCTACAACGTCACGGGCGGCATGTCCTCGCTGGACGGGCCGTCTCTATATGGCGCGCAGCTTGCCGCCAAGCAGATCAACGCCGATGGCGGGCTTCTCGGCAAGCAGGTGGAGCTGATCGCGCCCGATGGCAAGACCGACCAGCAGGAAACAGCCAAGGCCGCGCAACGCGTGCTGTCGGAAGGCGTGGTGGCGGGCATCGGTCAGTCCGACACCACCTTCGTAATGGCGGGAGCGCCGTTGTTCCAGGAAAAGGGTGTGCCTTTCGTGACGTCCGGCGCCACGCACCCCAAGCTTCCCGAATGGGTAGGCGATTACATGTTCATGGCGCCCTTCGGCGATGATGACCAGTCCTATGCCATTGCCGACTATGCTTATGACAAGCTTGGCGCACGCAAGGTGGTGGTGTGGACCGACAACTCCATGGATTTCACCAAGGCCCTCAGCGCCTTCTTCACCGAACGCTTTACCGAAAAGGGCGGTGAAGTGGTGGGCACAGATTCCTTCATGATGGGCGACACCGATTTTTCGGCGCAGATCGCACGATTGGCCTCGATCGATCCGAAACCCGACGCGGTCTTCGTTTCCGCCATTCCCTCCGAAGCGGGCATATCGGTCAAGCAGATCCGCGAGCAGGGCATCACCATGCCGATTGTCTCCGGCGACGGCTTCGACACCGAGCTTGTGACGACAGTGCCCGGACCCGAGCTTGCAAACGACGTGTATTTCTCGACCCACACCTATCGCGCCGACGACCGGCCGGAGGTCAGTAAGTTCATCGAAGATTATAAGGCCGAATATGGTCGTGATCCCGAAAACGCCTTCGCTCCGCTCGGCTATGACGCGCTGATGCTGGTGGCCGACGCCATCAAGCGCGCCAATTCCGCCGAGCCCGCCGATATCCAGAAGGCGCTCAAGGAAACCCGCGGCTTCAAGGGTGTTACCGGCGAGATCAGCTACACCCGCGCCTCGATGGTGCCGCCAAAGCCGGTTTCAGTCATCAGCGTCAAGCAGGGCAACTACAAGGTCGAGGAAATCTGGAAACCTGAACAGCAGTAGCGGCTGGCTTCGCGCAAGACATGTCGAAATCCGGCGGGGCCTGAATGGCCCCGCTTGCATTGCAGGAAAGGGTAAAGGGATGCATCAGGGCAGCACGCTGGCCTCTTATAGCGGGCGCAATCGCAAGCTGGACGGCCGGCGCACCGTGGTGCTGATCGTGGATGCGCAGAACGCCGAGATTTCCCAAGAGGTGCAGGCGCATCATCCCGAATTCTACGAGCAGGTCCGCACGCGTGCGCTGCCCAATATGCGCAGGCTCATCGAGGGCGCGCGCCGCCATGGCGCGGAGATCGTCTACACGGTGATCGAGTCGCTGACCCGCGACGGACGCGATCGCTCGCTGGATCACAAGCTTTCCAACATCCACATTCCGCGCGGCTCACCGCTGGCCAGGGTGATCGACGAGGTGGCTCCGGCTGAGGACGATATCGTCCTGCCCAAGACCTCGTCCGGCGTTTTCAATTCGACCAATATCGACTATGTGCTGCGCAATCTCGGCGCTGATAATGTCGTGGTGGCCGGCTTCCTCACCGATCAGTGCGTGGACATGGCCATTCGCGATGGCGCCGACCGGGGCTACTACATGGTCTGCGCCGCCGACGCCTGCGCCTCATATTCGCAGGAGCGGCATGAGGGCGCCCTGCGCGCCTTCGCCGGCTATTGCCGCCTGCAACGGGTTGACGAAGTTCTGGCCGATTTCGAAAGCCGGAATTAATTGCAATATCACCCCCATAATTCTCAGAAAATTAATTTATTGCGAGCCGATCGAGCATGACGCTCGACGTGGCAACCAGATTCGGGGATTGCTGAAGACGTTCGGTCTTATGATTTCGCGCGGTATGGGTGGCAAGTTTGAGGTGCATGTTCGCTCCCTCCAAGGCTCAGAACCTGTTTGGCGCTAAACTCACGGGTTTGAATGCCCCCTGCCTGCCGCGTCAGAAAATCGAGTGAGATCGGCAGCTTTCTGCATCGTTTTCCCGTTGCATGGAAAACAGCGTTGCCAATCGCCGCCGCTACGCCGGGCAGGCCTATTTCACCAAGGCCCCTGGCTCCTATGGCGCTCATGCGCGTGTCAGGCTTGTCTGGCCTGACCCCATGGGGTGGTCCGGTTTCAGTCTTAATGCATGATGGGCTTTTGGGCCATTGTCTGGGCAGATGATGGCGCTGACCCGCGTGG